>WLCU01000020.1 GCA_009705165.1 Actinomycetota bacterium
GGTGAATAGAGAATTGCTGAATGGACAACTACCTTTTCTACGTGCGTGCGATAGTAGTGCGGATGCCATTCAATTCTGCACTGTGAACAAATTGATATCCCCAAAGTATTGCACCCATAACAGCGGGTCGGAAAAAGTAGTTGGCCTAATTCATCAATAACTTTCACCGAAGCAAGATAGAGGAATTAAAGCGAATTGAATTAAAGGCTGTGGAAACTATTCATAAAAATCATCTGGTACAAGTTTGATGATACGAGATTCGATACCAACTGATGCTTGACGTGGCAGAGTTAAAACAAAATGTGCTCCTTTGCCTGGTCTACCCCAAGCTTCGAGTTCACCATTATGTAATCGGGCATCTTCAAGTGCGATTGAAAGACCTAAGCCGGTGCCTCCACGTGTGCGTGCACGCGATGGATCTGCACGCCAAAAACGATCGAATACACGTGTAAGGGAACTTTGATCAAGACCGATTCCATGATCACGTACACCAACAGCAACATCACTTTCGGAAGCCATAATCGTCACCGCAATAGGTTTTTCTTCCGCATGGTCAATTGCATTTGAGAAGAGATTGCGCAGAATTCGCTCGACTCTTCGAATATCGGCTTTAACATTGATTTCTTGGGCAATTGAATAGATTCGCAGTTCTGTTGAGCGCTCTTTAGCGACAAGGGATAAGTCTTCGGCGCAGCGATTTGCAAGTGAAACTAAGTCGAAATCAACGGCTTCAATTACTGCGACCTCGGCATCAAAGCGACTTACCTCAAGCAAGTCCTCCAAAAGACGTTCAAAACGATCAAGTTGGGCAACTAGAAGTTCAGTACTACGTGCAACGACAGGGTCAAAACTCTCACGTGATGCATTAATGACTTCAGAGGCCATTCGTAAAGTTGTTAGTGGGGTTCTTAACTCATGTGAAACATCTGATACGAAACGCTGTTGAACACGGGAAAGGTTTTCGAGTCGAGAAAATTGTTGTTCAAGCGACTCTGCCATTTCATTAAAGGCCTTGCCCAATGTGGCAATTTCATCTTCGGATAAAACCTTCATGCGCTGGTTAAAATCTCCCGCGGTAAATTGCGCAGCAATTTCAGCTGCCTCACGAACTGGTTTTACTACTTGGCGAACAACTAACCAAACAATTAATGCAATTAAAAAGACAAGCACCGATCCAGTTAAAATTAATAAACGTTGAATGAGATCTAGCGTTGCATTTTGATTGGCTAGTGAGAAAACCAAATACATTTCATATTGACCCGCACCTGGAATTTGAACTTTTTGTCCAAATGCCAGACCTGGAATTCTCAATCCCCCGACATACTTAATCTGAATATTTGAAGATACTAAGTCGGGGCTCTTTCGTACTCTTTTACTTAAAGATTCTGGAATTGTTTGTGGGTCAACCTGGTTAGACGTTATTTCATAATCTTTAATTGTTGTATTTCCAGGACTTCGAATGAAAATAACTTCGCGAGCATTTTCATTTGATGTCAGAGACGTTGCCGAACTGATTACGTCATCAATTACTTTTCGAACTGCCGCCTCTTTTTCACCTTGTGCCAATAGGAAACGATATTCAGCACCGAAAATAGTTGAGCGCGCTTCAATCCGCGATGAATCCAAATTTACTTTCTTAATACCGGTACCTAGCTGAGAATTAAGAGCTGAACCAGTTAAATAGATAACGCCGAGTGACAAAATTACCGTTGAAATAATGACTTTTGGGGCAAGGGAATTACGGAATCGGGTAATGAAGCGATTCATCTTTAGGAACCGCCCATCACTCCAGCTTTATAGCCAACCCCACGAATGGTAATCACAATCTCTGGACGCTCGGGATCATGTTCAATCTTTGAACGAAGGCGCTGTACGTGCACATTTACTAAACGAGTATCCGTAGAGTGTCTGTATCCCCATACTTCGCTCAAAAGCGCATCGCGCGAAAATACTCGGCCGGGCTCTTTTGCAAGTGCGACCAAGAGATCAAATTCCAGGCGGGTTAATGCAATCTGCTTTCCAGCACGCAACACTTGATGTGCTTGAACATCAATTGCTAAATCACCGATGGTGAGTAAGCCCGCGATATCAACATTGGTGCGACGAAGGCGGGTTCGGATTCGTGCAATTAACTCCGATGGGTGCCTAAATGGTTTGACCATATAGTCATCGGCCCCAGCTTCAAGGCCTCGCACGACATCATGTGAGTCACCTTTTGCCGTCAACATGATGATTGGAACCATTGACTCTGCACGAATTAGTTTGCAAACTTCGATTCCATCTAGGCCAGGCAACATAACATCCAACAGAACTAAATCTGGTGGATTGTTATGAAAAACATCGAGTACTTCATCCCCGCGACTGACGAGGTCAACATCAATTCCTGCTCCAGTTAAAACAATTCCGAGCATTTCGGCAAGGTCCTGGTCGTCATCGACAACCATAACCAATGTCATTAGCTACCGTGCTCCCAAGAGTTCAAGTACATATCTTGGGCAGGTGTTAGAACATCGATTCGTCCACCCATGCTAATTAACTTCAGGCTCGCAACTTCCTTATCAATATAAGAAGGAACTTCGTGAACACCAGGCTTTAAATTCTTAGCTTCTTTAACTAAGTACTCAGCGGTCAGAGCTTGATCAGAGAATGACATATCCATTACTGAAGCTGGGTGGCCTTCTGCAGCACCAAGGTTAACTAAACGTCCTTCGGCAAGAAGAAGAAGGCGGCGGCCATCAGCCATTACATATTCATCTGTTTGGTGGCGCATTTTGGCGTTTTTCTGCTTAGCATTTTGCTCAAGCCACGCAACATCGATTTCAATATCAAAGTGACCTGAGTTGGCCATAATTGCGCCGTCCTTCATGACTGCAAAGTGCTCGTCGCGCAGTACATCACGGTTACCTGTAACAGTGATGAAAACATCGCCGATCTTTGCTGCATCAATCATTGGCATAACGCGGAATCCTTGCATCATTGCATCTAACGCTTTAGTTGGATCAATTTCAGTGACAACTACATCTGCGCCCATTCCCTTTGCGCGTTCTGCAACACCTTTACCGCAGTATCCAAACCCTGCAACAACAAGGATTCGGCCAGCGAGAAGAAAGTTGGTTGAACGGAAAACTGCATCAAGAGTTGATTGGCCGGTTCCGTAACGGTTATCAAACATGTGCTTTGTATCGGTGTCATTGACAGCAATCATTGGGAACTGAAGTGCTCCATCTTTTGCCATCTGATTTAGACGGATAACTCCAGTTGTTGTTTCTTCGCATCCACCAGTGATGTTTGGAATTAACTCTTTGCGAGTTGTGTGAAGAGTATTAACTAGGTCGCAACCATCGTCGAAAACTTGGTGCGGTTCGATGTCTAGAGCGGCGTTGATGTGTGTGTAATAACCGTCACGATCAACTGCATTTCGTGCAAAAACTGAGATGCCATATTCATGTACTAATGCAGCAGCAGTGTCATCTTGTGTTGATAAAGGATTTGAAGCACACAGTGCAATTTCAGCTCCGCCAGCTTTTAAAACGCGCATTAAGTTAGCTGTCTCGGTAGTGACGTGCATACAGGCAGAGATGCGAACTCCAGCAAATGGTTGTGACTTTTCAAAACGCTCACGAATTTGTGCAAGAACTGGCATGTTGCGCTCAGCCCATTCAATACGCATGCGTCCTTGCGCGGCAAGGCTTGCATCGGCAATATCGTGCTTTGGAAGAGTTGAAGTAACTGGTGCGTTCACAAAAAAGCTCCTTTATCGACTGCGGTCAGGAGCATAGGTTACTGCCCTTATGGCTAAAGGGTGCGTTCAAGCGCAGAAGTTAACTGCGAATTAGAGCGAGAACCTCATCACGTAGCGTTTGCATGTGGGCACGATCCTTGGCCTCAACGTTTAGACGCAGAAGCGGTTCGGTATTTGAAGGACGAAGGTTGAACCACCATGTGTCGCCATTAACCGTTAATCCGTCAAGGTGGTCAATGCTTACGCCATCTTGGGCGGCATATTTTTCTTCGACCAATGCGCTGGCAGCTGCTGCGTCAATGACAGTGGAGTTAACTTCTCCACTTAGTACGTATCTTTGAAATGGTTTTAGGAGCTCTGACATTGTTAGCTCAGTTTCACCTAAAGCGCTAATTGCATGCAGGGCTGCAAGTGCGCCTGAATCAGCTCTCCAAAACTCATCAAAATAAAAATGGCCAGAATGCTCGCCACCAAAAATTGCTTTACTGTCGGCCATCATTTTCTTTATATAGGAATGGCCAACTCTACTTCGTAGACCAACTCCACCATTTTCTTCAATAACTTCGAGTACTGCACGCGAAGAAATTAAGTTATAAATAATCGTCGAACCTGGATGTTTTTTGAGTTCACGTTGGGCAATAAGGGCAGTTAGATCCGATGGGTTGATGGCATTGCCTTTTTCATCCACGATGAAACATCTATCCGCATCACCATCAAAAGCTAAGCCAAGATCGGCCTTATGTTCAATAACTGCCTTTTGCAAATCTACTAAATTCTTGGCATCAATTGGATTGGCCTCATGATTTGGAAATGAACCATCTAGTTCAAAATACATTGGAATGAGTTCACAGTTGAGCCGAGCAAAGATTGCTGGGGCAGTGTGCCCGGCCATTCCATTGCCTGCATCTACAACTATTTTTAATGGCCGAATATTTGAAAGATTCACAAGGTTTAACAAATGATCTACATATTCTTCAAGCATGTCACGGTTAGTTTCTTTGCCCACTGAGTGAATTTGAAGAGGTGATCCTTTTCTTACAAAATTTTCGATCGTTTGTAGGCCTGATTCTTTTCCAATTGGGCGGGCACTACTTAAACAAAGTTTAATTCCATTGTATTCAGCAGGGTTGTGGCTGGCCGTAAACATGGCCCCCGGAAACCCGAGTTTTCCAGAAGCGAAATACAACATATCCGTTGAAGCCAAACCAATACGAATTACATCCATCCCCAATGAAGTTACACCGGCTGAGAAAGCCTCTGCGAGTTCAGGTGAAGAAGGCCGCATATCCTCACCGATAACAACCGTTGCCGGCTCACGAACTTGTTGTAAGAAGTGTGCAAAGGCAACACCAGTTGCAAAAGCAAAGTCTGGAGTTATCTCCGACTCTACAAGGCCACGAATGTCATAAGCCTTGAAAATATCTGCAAATTCTTCTGGCATATCTTGTTCCTTAGGAAGGTACGGCGCGTAGATGACCTCGACGACCAATTGACGACTGAGAATTCTGCGGAGTACTTCCATCTACTTCTTCAATTTCTTGAGCAGCAGCTTCACGCACAGCATCTGCAATTGCCATCAGGTCATCTTCAGATGGGCCAGGTTCATCTCCAGTTAGTTCGTGTCGAATAACTTTCCAGCCATGTGGAACTTTCAATCTCTCGCCATGTAGTGAACAAAGATCATATGCATGAGGCTCTGAAAAAACTGCAAGCGGTCCCACAACGGCAGTTGACTCGGCGTAAATATATGTGAGTGTCATCGTTGCTGTAGAACGACAGCTCACACGGGAACAACCGCGTCCAACATGCACCTGAGCTCTCATAGAAACAAGATTAGTGGGCAAGTACCCGTTTTTTGGGGATTATCAAGGATTTAGAACGCGGATGTTTGAATTTGGAATCTCAACTTTTGTTAGCGAACTTCCGCTTTCCAAGGGGATGAATCCATATCCGTTACTTGATGCGACCAAACCTGCTGCATAGATATCTTTGCTGGCCGAAATAATGGTTATCAATCGTGAATTTTCAGGCACTCTCCAAGTAGCAATATCGCTGCCCGTAATTGATGTTCTAATCTTTTTCTTATTTACTAATGTGATTTGTAATCTCACATTAATTGAGTCGCCAGCAAAAACTATGAGCGGTGAAAGCCCAGTTATTGCAAGGTTGAGTGGCTTTAATTGAGGCGTCGATGTGCTCCAAACAAAATCTTTGCGACCCCCAATAGTCACGCTCGAAGAAACTGAAGCGATAATCGGCTCTGGGGATGTGATCCGTAAAGCGAATGCACTTGCAGAAATCTTGGGCGAAAGAACAAACTCAGAGACAATGCCACCTTCTATTGGTTCAGAGCTCAGGCCAACTGGAATAAATCTTCCATCCACCGAAAGTATTTCGGCAGTGAAATTAGTGCTTACTTCCCCTGGCGAAAGGATTCTTAAAGTATGCGCCGAGGAAGCTTTTTGCCCTTTTTTCGGAAGTTGATTTGGAATCGCAGCAATAACAATTGTTCGAGAAGCGTCTGGATATGAGTTAACAAAGTCTCCACCTAGCGCCTTTAATCCCGCACCTTGTTCATCAATCATAAATGAATTAATACGACCAGATCGTGGTGTTATATGAACTGCAAGTGACTTATCACCTGGTGCTAATGAATCTAAAGCAATTTGCTTAAAGCTCTTAGATTTCAAGTTAATTGATTGAAGCGGTTGTTTTCCGTTTTCAGAATAACTCTGGATATCTACAACTGCATCGCTCAAACCACTGTTGACGATTAACAGGTAACCCTTAGTTGTTACATTTGCGCTGCCACCAACGAACCACTGACTAGAAGATGGCCCGGAGCAGATTGTTCCGCCAGCCCAACTTCCAGATCGGCTTTGCCAAATTGTTGGTGTCACGCCATCTGCCGTTATTACTAAGGAATCTTTTTGAACTGGAAAACGTAGTGTCCTAAATGGAATTGTTTTAGTGCTTCTATTTTCTAACCTTTGATAACGAACTTGGGAGGAAGCGATGGACACCTGTGAATTTAAACCATTTAAAGTAGGTGGACACACAACTGCTGGATAAGTTTGAGAGAAGTTATTGCTTTTGGCTGTCACATGAATTACCGAACCCACGGAGAATGCTGATGCCAAAATAACTAATGAAATCAGAGAGCTTTTAAATTTCATGCCAGCTCCATTTCTGAGATTTCACGTTTTCTGCGCCCAGCAGGAAGCGCCAAAATTACAACGACAATCCAGATGATGAGCTGAAGTGAAAGCCATGCACGACGCGTAGTTCCATCATGGATTAGTGAGATTTCTCCCGACTCAGACACCTGAAACTGCGGTAACCCCTCTTGATTTATTGTGCGATCCAATCTGTATCCATTTTCAAGAATTTGCCAGGAACGGTCGAAGCGTTCTGTCAGAATTATTGAACCGGGGCCTGTGACAGTAGTGCGAGAACCAATATCGCCAGCTTCTAGTGGTTCTTGTTTTCCATCACGCGATGTAAAAATCAATCGACCAGTAATGCCGGTAACACGCCAAACAACTCCAGATGAAGTTGCTGATGTGCGAACAAAACCACCAAGCCCATCAATTGTTCTTATAACGTTTTTATTAAAAGGGTTTTTGATGAAAACATATTTGATTCCATACGCAGCAAAAATCTGACTACTTGAAATACCAGACCCATCGATAAGTTCTTGTGCGGCAACTTCAAGTTCACGAATTTGGCCAGGTGCTACATCTGGTTCACCTAGTGAAATATCACTACCTCGTGAAATGTAATACTGCGTTGAATTTGTGCCATCGACTTCGATTTCTCGAAGCACAAGAGTTTTGGTATCTAGCTCTGCAGTAAGAAATGCTGGCATTACAGTGTTTGTACTACTACGTAATGGCGAATTTGCCCCTGAACTTATAGACCAAGCAATACCTAGAACCGAGTACAAGGCAGTCACAACTAAAAGTAAGCCTGCCAAAAAGTGACGATAATGAATATTGCTAATAATTAGAATATTTCGAATTCGGTCAAGGATGACAACCCCTGCTGTGACTGCAGCCAAAGTTGCACCCACTAGAAACGTGCCTGTCCACACTGCAGTGGGATTTCCATTCCCATGAACCGTTATGGAGTATCCAGAGAAAAGAACTGCAGCACTAAGAAGAGCAACTCCGTATTGCGCAATTGGTCTTGCAATAGTCGAAGAAAAAAGTGCAACAATAAGTACTAAGAGCACGGGACTTAAAATCCACCATGGCAAAGATCCAGCTCCGCCAGGATTACCTGCAAGCACAAGGCCAGTATGACCACCGGCTAAGGCCAATCCAGGCTCTGCGAGAAAGCGTGATGGTTTGACTAAGGCTTCCAGGGAATATGGCACGAGCAGGAGAAATGGGACGCCTAAAATCACCAAGCGCTTATTCAAACGCTCTAGGAAAATCGGCTTTTCAATTTTGCTCCTATAGTCGGCAAAAATCGCAAAGGCCACAAAGCCAAGAGTTATCAAAGTAATGACTAGAGTGAAAGCGTTGAGAAGGCCGAGAAATATGGCAAGAGAATAAGTCTTTCTCCAACTTTGTTTTTCAATATCTTTCCAATTACTAATTAACTTTGGTAATTGCGGAGCCAAGATGAGAACAACCATTGTTGCAATTCGTCCAGCATTAGTTGAGGCGATAGCTACAGGCGAAATTGCATATAAGAGACTTGCGCCAACAACTATGTATGTATTATTCGAAAACCTCTTAAGAAAACTCTGAGCAGACCACATCATTAAAATAGGTGCCACTAAAAAGAACAAGGTAATCAGAAGTGGAACTTTCCCCAGAAATGCAATTGAAGCAACGGCCAGTACTGCAATCCAGGGCGGAGAGGCATGCGCGCTTCCCATGCCAACTTGGTGCCAGGATTCAAAGTAAAGTTTAAATAAGTCCCGCGCTCCGCTTGGTGACGAAGGCAAGGCCCCTCCAATAAGTGAACCAAACCTATTACGCGATGCAATCAAAGTTACAAGAGCTAACAGTGAATAGCCAAGGATGACCGGGTTGCGTAAGAAATTCATCCATTGAAATTTATGAGTTGGAACTAAGAGATCTTCTTCTTCAAGTGAGTCAAGGACCGATGAAGTTGTATTTTCGTTAACAGGCAGAATCTTTGAACGGATAGCTTCAGTTACTCGCGCAGTTGAGAGGCGAATCTGAGACCAACGAGGCGGAATATATGCTGAAATAATTCGCGCAGAAACTAAACGTTGGGTTTTGCGAAATCTTCTAGCTTTTACAATTGTCGCTGGCCGAATAATTAATGTTGCAATTGCAAGCATTTCATCGGCGGCATAGCCCGGTAATTTTGCAATTAAATAACCAATGGCTCGGGCCATTGCTGAGCCCAATAACTGCACGGTGAGCCAAGGAATCATCCACCAAGAGGAGTTAGCTAGAAGTACATAGGCGGCATTTCGCCGATCAAGTAAAAGCGGTCGGTGTAAGAAAGCATCCTTGGTATCAACTTTGCGCCGTTCAGTTGCCGAAGCTTGTGCGTGATAAACCACTGCATCTGTTGCTGCAATAACTGAATGACCTGCAACCCTTATGCGCCAACCAAAGTCAACATCATCTCTAAATAGCGAAATGTTTGAATCAAAGCCACCGAGCTCTTCAAAAATATCTCGCCTAATAAGTGCGCCGGCTGAGCTAACTGAAAGTACATCATGGATTCCATCATGCTGACCTTGGTCATATTCAAGAACTTCAAGACCTGTCCATCGCGCACCGTTACCAGCGATGCTGATTCCAGCTTCAAGTAAATGTGTTCGGTCATGCCAACCAAGAAGTTTTGGACCAACCATTGCAACTTGTGGTCGATCTTGAATTGCTTCTAAAAGTTTTTCTAATGCACTAGGTGCAGGTGCAGAGTCATCATGGATTAACCAGATCCACTCATTGCTGCCTTCGACTTGCGCTGGCATTTTGGAAACTGCGAGCGCAATTGCTTCACCGTAACCACAATCACGTTCTGCAGAAATAATCGGAATTCGTGCAGCTTTAATTAATTTAGTTGAAGAATCGTGCGAGTCAGTGTCAACGACGACTATTTGATTTATCGGTCTAGTTTGAGACGTAAGCGCAACAACGACATTGGGTAACCAAAATTCACCGTCATGTGTAACAACAATTGCGGTGACGTTATATTTATCGTCTACTGCCACAAAGGCACCATCGCTTTAAGAGTTGGAAGTTAAAGATTAGGCAGAACGGCGCTTTAAGCGACGACGCTCGCGCTCTGATAGTCCGCCCCAAATTCCAAAACGTTCGTCGTGTGCGAGTGCGTATTCCAAACACTCAGAACGAACATCACAGGAAAGGCATACGCGCTTTGCTTCACGAGTAGAGCCACCTTTCTCAGGAAAGAATGCTTCTGGATCTGTTTGGGCGCACAGTGCGCGCTCCTGCCAAGAGAGTTCAATACTCTCGCCAGTTTCTAAAGTGATCTTTGGGCCAGTTGTGGGGATCGGGGAGTTTGTGGCTTCAGGTTTAATCGGCATGGTCGATTCTCCTTGAATAGCTTTAAGGTCTCGTCCCTCTTGGAAAAGACTTACTTAGGAGTGAATTACACGCGTGTAAGTCCGATAAGTCAAGTGCGATTACCCCATCTCAAGCAGAAATTACGCTCAAATTATTGGGGTATCGAGATTATTTCCCCATTTGTGACAAATGCGGCCGAAATTTTCGCCGAATTTTCGATAATCGCACCTGCTGACACAAAAGAATCTGCGACTTGGGAATCTGCACCGATAGTGGCATTGGGCTCAATCACGCTGCCCGTGATGTGTGCCCCGGCCCCCACAACTGCGCCAGCTGAAACACAGGTGCCGCCATCGAGTACGGCTGAAGGATCTACTACCGCACCTTTCATAACCAGAAAATCACTTGTATGGATCAGCACATTTGATTCGTTGAGTGCTGCAGATTCTGCCGCGCCTGTCACTAAATCTTTTGCGCCTTTTAATAATGCTTTAGGTGTTCCTATGTCTAACCAATAAGAGTCATCAATAAATCCAAAAACTTTGCCATGATTTGAAACAAGATCCGGGAAGGTTTGGCGTTCAACACTTATCACCGTGTCTTGCGGAATCGCTTGGACAACACTTGATTTGAAAACATAGCAACCTGCATTAATTGTATTTGTTATTGGATTTTCCATTTTTTCTAAAAATGCTGTCACTCGTCCGTCAGAATCTGTTGGAACGCAACCATA
>WLCU01000021.1 GCA_009705165.1 Actinomycetota bacterium
ATATTAGATGTTGCCTCTTTCGACCAAAAAACAACTGCCCTAAATCACACAGCTTCAACTCTTCCTGAAATTGCGGAGTTGGCATCTGTAACAACAAAATCACACAATGCTCGTGATCTTCGAATTGCTGCCGAAACTGAACTCAGTGACGTTAAGCGCGAATTATTACGCGCCGAAGGTGATGTTGAACAAATAGTCACACGGATTACGCGCGATGAAAGCCGTCTTTCAGGTGGCTCGGCTTCGCCTAAGGAACTTGAACAGTTGCAGCATGAAGTTGGAACACTTAATGCTCGCCGCAGTGAACTTGAAGAAGTTGAACTTGAAATAATGATGCGCGTTGACGAGATCAAAGCTCGCATTACAGATTTACAAACCCAAGAAGCAACACATACCGAACAAATTAATGATTTAAATATCCGTAAGGAAAATGCACTTGCGCGTATTAATGGCGAACTTGAAGCAATTGCAAAAGAACGGGCAGAAACTTTGGCAACTGTTTCACCTGAATTAACTACTCTTTATGAAAAGGTTCGCGCCGCAAATAACGGAACAGGTGCCGCGGCCCTGATTGCTGGCGCGTGCACTGGGTGCCACCTTTCAATTAATACAATCGAGCTTAAGCGAATCGCTGAATTAGCCGAAGATGAAGTTGTGCGCTGCGAAGAGTGCCGTTGCATCTTGGTGCGCGGGGCTTAATTAATGGCACGTCATTTTTTATTAACTGCCGATGGCGGTTCCCGCGGAAATCCTGGTCCAGCTGGATATGGCTCAGTAATTACAGAAAACGGCAAGATCATTGCTGAGTTATATGACTTCATTGGCATTGCAACAAACAACGTTGCCGAATATTGCGGCCTTATTGCGGGTCTTACTGCAATCAATTCACTAGATCCATCAGCAACAGTTGATGTGAAGATGGATAGCAAATTAGTTGTCGAACAGATGTCTGGACGCTGGCAGATTAAGCATGCCGATATGCGTAAATTAGCTAGCGATGCCCGTAATGCCCACACCGCATCATTAGTCTCTTACACCTGGATTCCACGCGATGAGAATTCTCATGCCGACCGACTTGCAAATAAAGCATTGGATGAGAAATCAGGTGGCGGTGAAATCATTTCTATTCGCCAAAATTACTTAACCGAGCGGTTGCTGACAAAAGAGGAATCAACAACTATCTATTTAATTCGACATGGCGAGACCGTTTTAACACCAATGAAGAAATTTTCAGGTGACGGTCCACTTAACCCAGAACTAACTGAAACGGGATTGGCTCAAGCCGAAAAAGTCGCTGCAGCAATTGCAGAACTTAATCCTGAAGTTTTGCTGGCATCACCACTTCGCCGGACAACGCAAACCGCAGAAGCGATTTCTCGCGCTACAGGGTTACCGATTAACTTTGAAGAAGCTTGGATTGAATGCTCATTTGGAATCTGGGATGGTCTATCAATTGATGAAGTTAAAGAGCGTTACCCTGCCGATTACAACTCATGGGTCTGCTCAACTTCATTTGCACCTCCTGAGGGAGAGTCATATGACAACGTTGCAATTCGAGTTGATGCAGCTTTGGCACAAATCGCTGCTGAATACCCTGGGCAACGGGTTGCGGTCGTCACTCATAACGGCACAATTAAATCCGCTGCCAAAGTTGTAGTTGGTGCTCCTTCTGAATCAATTTTTCACATTGATGTTTCACCATGCTCGATAACTACGATTTCTACGTGGCCTTCAGATGGTTTACGCGCGCTTCGTACACTTAACGAACAAGCTCACTTACGCTAAAGCTAACGATTTAAGCCAAAGCTTAGCCATCTCGGCATGAGCAAAAACAGTTGGGTGAATCCCATCTTCTGCAATTTCAACCATTGGTATTGTTAACGCTAATTCATTTAAATACTTATCAAAAGGGACAAGGACTGCGTCAAACTCTTTTGCCATTTCATGAACAACTTCAATTTTTGGATCTAAGTCTTCTCGCCACATATTCATCTCATCTCGTACCGCCAACAGAAAAGGCTCGCACAGCACAAATTGTGGGTTTAAAGCGGCTTTTGTGGTCTGTAGGACTTGTAAATATCTCTCTCGAAAATCTTCAAGACTAGTCGGATCGTTATCGTCATATCTGCGCCACGTATCGTTAATTCCAATCGCAACTGAAACTAATGTTGGTTTATGTTCTAGGACATCTACCTGCCAGCGCTTTTCTAAATCAATTAATCGGTGTCCACTTGTTCCAACATTTATTATTTGACCACTTAATGCACCAGAACGGGCAATTTCACGTACATATCCATCGCCAAAAGGCGGTTCGATATCGCGCCCGCAATCGGTGACACTATCTCCAATAAAGACATTAACTTTTTCCATCTTTACCCCTTAGCTCTGTAGCTCTGCCTTGAGCTCGTTGATGGGACCTGCAATTTGATCTCCAAAAAGATTCTTGCGGTGTGCTTCAAGACGCTCATGCAGTTGTTCAAGCGCCAAGATATCGGCAGGGGTGCCACTGATACATTTTTTGACTGAATCAAAGCTGCAACCAGCTAGCGTTTGGCCAAGTCCAATTAGGGTTTCGCCACCAATTAAGTATTTCTCCAACCATTTTTCAATTTCAGCGATTATTAAAGGCTTACTAAATTCAGGTTGAGTTAACGTGCGGTGATTTTCAATAATTTCATTGCCTGCGGCGACAAAAATATCTCCGGCCTCTTCTAGGTTGCCTTGACGCCACTGGGTTACGCCTCTACGAAATACTTGGCGTAAATCCGGGGCTGGATCACCACCTACAGGAGTACCCATAGTTGTTCGTAAAAACTTTCGAAGGGCTAGACGATCTGCTTCATTTTCAACTAAGTGAACTAGTGCATTTTCCCAAGATTGATCTGGATCATAAGTTGCGCCATTCCAGAGATATTGCCCAATAGTAAATAGCGGGAGTTGCGACATCTCAAATTGCAACATGGGATTTGAAACTAAACCGGAGGAATATTTATGCAAACCAACTTCACGTCCACGCAGCGGGCCGATGTAAAGATTGGCTTGTAATCCTCCATCATTAACTGGAAAATTATCCCAATAGAGTGCTTGCCGAAGTGCGTTACGCTCGAAAATAACAGCATCTGCGATATCTAAGTACTCGGAGATAATTGAGCGACCTGTCCACATCATATTTACGCGCGGGTGCAGTTCTCGGCCGAGTTCTTGCACGTATGGCTCGTTTCCGCGTCCTGAATAATGCATCGGACAAAGAGTTAATACAGTTTTTGGATCAAGGGCGGATAATTTTGCCCAAACGCGATTACTAAAATCAGCATGTGCTGCCGCGGTTGAAACGTATGCAGCGATGTCTTCTTCATGGGATAGCTCCCAAGCAATGTCATCCCAGAGTAAACCAAAATGTCGGGCACCTAAATCAAATAGCTGCTTGTAACGGCGCACTACGGCATCAACATCGGCCTCGTCGCAATACTTAACTGATAAACCCGGGGACACACAGACTGCAATATCGATAGCATTTTTTCGGCCTGCATCAATGAGTTCTTGAGTTGAATTTAGAAAATCTGCATCAAAAGGGGCACGCCAATTGAAACGCTGCCAAGGAATATCTTTTGGTGCAAGGAAGTAGGTATTCATGTTGAAGTCACCAAAGTTCTTAATACCTCTTAAACGCTGTTCATGGGTCCAGGGCTTTCCGTAAAACCCTTCCACAACACCGCGAATTGGGAAATCAGGGCCTTCATCAATATCTAGCTCTAACTCATTAGTTGCCAGCCAAGAATTCAAACGGTTCAAGGCATATCGCAGGCTGTGATCCAAAGCGATACCGATTGTTGCACTCACTCCTTTTTCACTTCGTGAAGCAGAAATCGTGTAGCCCTCAAGCTTTATTGGTCGAGCCGCTTTAACTGTGATGACATCTATGGTTTCAATTGGATGTAACTTAAAGAAGTTTTCTGCAATCTCTTGTTGTGTTGGATTTTGAGTTTTTAAATTCATTAGATTTCAACTTTCCCTGAAGCAGAGGTCAATGTGTCTATAAATTCTGGAGTGACAGTCTCAAAATAATGGTGCGCTGCATGCATGACTGCGCCATATACGGGGGAGACCTCTAAAGTCTGCAAGTGCACATTAGGTAAAACTTCCTTTAACACTGCAGCAAAAACGCTGTCAAAGCTCTCATTTGCCGCAGTATGTAAGCCACCTGCGCGGATTAACTCGATGGGGGCTTGGCCAAAATCTAATTGCTTAACAATTCCTTGGATATCAATGGCATGTTGGCGAGCAACTTTGCTCACAGTTTCAAGGGCAAGTGCATCACCTTGATTTGCGAGATTAAAAATAAGCGGAGCCAAACTTTCATCTAAATGTAGGCGCCCTCTAGCGACGGCAGTAAAAAACTGCACATGATCATCAAAGCCAACTGCTTGTGGAAGTTCGTAATAAAGGGCGGTCTTTTCAATAATGCCGTGATGTGCACGTGCAATTAAATCTAATGCGGTATCGACAAGTTGTCCGGCCCCGCCTCCCTCACCAAGTTCCATACCCATGGTTTGAACGCTTTTTAATTCGGTTCTGCCAGCAGATTTGCCACCGGTACCGGCAATAGATACACAACCGATTCCTGAAGGAATACCGGCAAATAGAGCGGCAAATGAATCATTAATCAACTCACACTTGCCAGCGAGGCCAAGTGCAGTAATTACTGGTGCAAGCAAAACTTGATCTTCATCCCAATCAACCCCGGCGAGAGCAAAAGTTGAATCAACAATATCTGCGCGAGTGACAGAAGCTTTTGCACAAACCACATCGATAATCTCACTTAAGCTTTCTTGCACGGCAGCAACACCAATGCGTTCCCAATTAGCACCGCCATTTGCCGCAGTTGCCACAATGTTTCCATCAAGATCTACTAAGCAGGCATGAGTCTTTGTGCCACCGCCATCAATTCCTAGGATCACTTTAGGCATTGAAAAGTCCGATCATCCCGGCATTTTCCTTGCGTAAATCTGCCCACACATCGCGCGCATCAGAAATATCTGGCCCGATTGGATTAGTTATCAGCGCGCGCAAAGCAGAATCTTCATTACCTGTTACGGCGGCGTTAATTGTCAAGAGTTCAAAATCTTTTACACTTCTTACTAATGAATCGATATCACCGCGCATCTGAGTTGTCTTAATCGATGTGGCGCCGCTAGAAGTAATCACCGCAGGAATCTCCATTACGGCATCATCTGGAAATCCCGGAACTGCGCCATTATTGAGCGTATTGACGATGTGAGTAGTGCCCGCATTAGTGTGAATATCGGCCATTAATTCGGCGGCAGAGTCAGAGTAATAAGCACCACCGCGCTGCATTAACTCCTCTGGCTTTGTAACCAATGCTTCATCTTTGAATTTCTCAATCAAAACTTCTTCAATCTTCATTACTTCGCTGGCACGGGTTGGATGCTGTGATTGATAGTCGACCCAAGCTTTTTCAGAGTAGTAATAAGACAAGTAGTAGTTAGGAATTGCTTGTAATAGATCTATAGAGCTTTGAGTCCAAGCCGGAGAATCACCAGGTTTGCCCTTTTCAATCGTCAAAGATCTGAAAGCCTTAATCGCTTCTAAGCTACGGTCTTGATTACCAACCTGCACTCCACGAATCCATGAAAGATGATTTAACCCAATGTAATCGAAGGTAACTTCATCGGCAGAGACACCCATGGCTTCGGCAACTTCAATCCGTGTATTCCAGGGAACGTTACATAGACCAATCGTTGTGAGCTGTGGGACCTCTTGAATAATTGCTTGAGTGATTAAGCCCGCAGGATTTGTAAAATTTAGCAGTTTTGCTTCAGGAGCTTCGGCAACAATTGTGCGAGCAACATTTAATGCAACTGGAATAGTTCGAAGCGCTTTAGCAAAACCGCCAACACCCACTGTTTCTTGACCCACCAATTGATATTTGCGCCCAAGCAATTCATCGCGATGCCGAGCAGCTTGAGTACCAACCCGGAATTGGCTAACTACAAAGGATGCACCACGTACGCCAGCAGCAAGATCTGTTCCAAATTCAATTTCGATATTAAGGCCGGCAGCCTTAATCATTCGCTTAGCAAATGCTGCGATTATCATTAATTTAGTTGGCTCGATATCAATTAAATGAATATGCGAAATAGGTAAACGGTGATGCCGTTTAATGATGCCATCAATGAGTTCGGGAGTGTAAGTCGAACCTCCACCAATTACCGCTAATTTCATTTACATAGACCCAGCTAGGCCTCGAACTACCCCTGCGTTTTTGTGAACGTCTTGGAAGACTCGATCACATGCCTGCTGAGTGGCAACATTGATTGCACCGACAAGAATTCCAGAGTCACCAAGGGTTGAAACCTCTATCCGTGGGGGAAAGGGCACAATCTCTGAAACCAGTTTCTTAATTGGTTCAATAAAAAAACTTGCTTGTCGTCCAATACCGCCAGATAAAACAACTAGTTCAACATCTGTAACTGCAGAAATCGCCGCGATATAAAGCGCGATGCGATCGGCTTCAAGAGCAATCACTGCCATTCCTAACTCATCACCTGCTTTAGCCGCCTTTAAAATCTCTACGGTTGAGTAAGGCTCAGTTAAAACACTGCTTTTGTGTTTCTTAGCTAACCCACGAGTTATTTCAGCGATGCGATCTCCAGAAGGGTTAGTTGCACTTCGATGGGCATCTAATGGATCGCCAAAAGGAACGTAGAAGATTTCACCTGCAGCCCCGCGGTGTCCACGGTGTAAATGTCCGTTAAGAACTAAACCTGAACCTAAGCCAGAACCAACAGATAAGACTGCAAAATTCTCGACACCTTGACCGTGGCCTGCAGATTGTTCGGCAGCGGTTACTAAATTAATATCGTTTTCAAGTGTTGGTCTAATACCAAACTCTTTTTCAATATGGGATGCAAGATTTACCCCATCAAGTGAACCAATTGTTCCGGCAATTGAAACAACTCCAGTACTTTGATCAATAACACCCGGGGTACCAACCACAATTGCAGCTACATCTTTAAGTTTGTAACCAGAATCTTTAAGGACTGTGTCAACTGCCTTGTGCATGACGGCAGTTAAGTCCTTAAGTGCAAGGGAAGTAACTGGTACGGAGATCTGAGCGCGCATTACTTGATTTAAATCGCCAACTGCTGCACGAATAAAACGAGAGCCAATGTCGATTCCAAGACTAACTTTTACATCACTAATTGCTTCATAAACTGAACGAGCACGTTTGGAGTCATCTTCACCTGGTGAATATTCTTGAATTAATCTGCTATCGCATAGTGATCTTAAAATATCGGCCGTAGTTGGTTTAGATAAACCAATATGGCGTGCAATTTCTGCTGCATGCAATGCGCCATGAGCCCGCAAAGTATCCAAAACGCTGCGCTCGTTAAGCTCGCGAATAAGTGATGGAACTGCAGGAGTGGCGTTAGCGTGCATTTAGCCTTTAACTCCAGTCAATGTCACGCCTTCGATGAAGACTTTTTGGGAAAAGAAGAAGATGATGATTACAGGGGCCATAAATAGCGCCGATGCGGTCATCATCATATTCTTATCAACGTGGTGAATTCCTTGGAAAGCATTTAATCCAATACCTAAAGTCCAAAGATCCTCATTTTCAACGATGTAGAGAAGTGGACCGAAGAAGTCATTCCATGAACCTAGGAATGCAAAAAGGGCAATTGCCATGATTGCTGGCTTTGCAAGGGGCACGATGATTTTCATCATTAGTTTGAACTCGCTGCAGCCATCTATTCGAGCAGCGTCGGAAATTTCATCTGGAATTGAAGTAAAGAACTGACGTAGTAAGAAGACTGAAAACGCACTTGAAAAGAAGGAAGGCACAATCAGAGGCAAGAATGATGGAATCCAGTGCAACCTCGAGAAGATAATGTAGACGGGAATCATTGTTACTTGACCTGGCAACATCATTGTTGAGAGCAAGATGATAAATGTTGTCTGACGTCCTTTCCATTGCAAACGTGACAAAACGTAAGCGGGAGGAACGCTTGAAACTACAGTTCCGATGGTGCCCATGAGGGCGACAAATAAAGTATTAAGTGTCCATTTGAGAAAGGGAACTGCTGTAAAGACAGTGACGTAGTTGCTCCACACAAATGGATGTGGCCATAGGGAACGGGTTTCAGCTTGGCCCTTGCTCATTAATGAAAGCACAATTACTAAGTACAGCGGCATAATAAAAATCGCTGATAGTGCGATTAGCAATGAGTGATTGCCGACCATGTGCAAGAAGTTATTCCACCTCTTTTTACGGCGTGCTTGAAGAGATTGAGCCTCTAACTTTTCACGGTTTTCTAAAGTCATTGTGCTCATTTGAACAGGGATCCGTTCGGATAATGGACCCAACGTTTTTGAGTCTTCAAGATTACGAGCGTGCAGAGCAAAGTGATTACTAGCAGCACCCATGCCAATGCAGATGCATAACCCATTTCATAGGCTCTAAATGCGCTGTAATAGATATGAGTGGCATAGAAATACATGGAATGCGAATAATCATTAACTTGACCCGAAGCAACATAGGCCTGGGTAAAGTATTGGAAGCTACCAATAACGCCAGTTACTGTTGAAAAGAAGATCACTGGTGTCATTAAAGGAAGTGTGATGTAGCGAAACGATTGCCACGCACTAGCACCTTCAAGGGAAGCCGCTTCATACAATGAAGTTGGAACATCGAGTAAGCCTGCCAAGAAAATAATCATGGTGTCACCGATGCCCCAAAGCCCGAGCAGGATTAATCCCCACTTAGACCACTTAGGATCAAGGAACCAAAATGGCGGCTCCTTGATTCCAATGGCTTCGAGCATACGGTTGATTGGACCATATGCCGGATTAAAAATGTAAGTAAAAGCCATAGTTGCAGCAACAGCTGGGACCATGGAAGGTAAAAAGAAGATCGTGCGGTAAATATTGCGTCCGCGCTTTGGCTTAGTTAAAACCCACGCAGTAAACATTGCAAAAGCGATACGCAAAGGGATGCTAATTACCGAGATCCAGATTGTGTTTTTTAGCGCTTGCCAAAAATCATCATCTTCGAAAAACATTCGGTGGAAGTTATCTAAACCAATCCACTGAGGGGATTCAATCAAATTGAATTTCGTAAATGATTGATAAAAACTTGAAACCATTGGGTATGCAGTGAAAAAAACAATTCCGAATAACCAAGGTGACATGCACAAGAAGATAAATAGCCGAGGCACCTTTAATTTCTTGCGTGGAGGAGCAACCTCCCCCTTCTTTTTGAAGGGGGAGGTTGCTATTACCCTCGCTTGTGACATGGAGTTGTTACTTAGTTATTTCTTGCAATGATTTGATTGACCTTATCGGCCAAATCAGACAATGCACTCTTGATATTTGGTGTATCGCCAGCCTGCCACGATGCCATTAAGTTCTGAAGAAGAGCCTCTTCAAGGTGCTCTCCAGTGTTCTTAACTGTGTGATACGCAGACTTTGGATTGTTCATAACATCATAAACAGGTGCATACCAAGCTGGTTGATTAGCTGGTCGTGCTGCCTTTGAAAGCAATGATGATGGTGATCCATTTGCAGCATCCCAAGCAGCAGCCATCTTTGTATCGGTTGCAAGTGCCTTCATGACAATCCATGCATCCTTTACATTCTTTGAGCCTTTTGAGATACCCATCTGTCCCTGGCCAACGACGCCAGAGCCATATGCAGCAATGTTTTCTGGAGATACTGGGAACCCAGCAATACCAAAGTTGACCTTAGATGTGCACTTATCTGCAAGTGCCCAGTCATCGCCGGTGCAATACATTGGTGCCATCCAGTTTGCATCCCACTTCATAGCAACGCGGCCAGTCATAAAGTCATGATCTGTTCCCCATTCGCCACCACGAGCTGCAACAAATTTAGTTAGAGCTTTTGAGCCCTTATCAAAGTTTCCGCCGCCATAAACCTTTGCGATGAAATCTTTCTGCCAGTTAAATGCTTTTGCCCACTTAGCATCTGATGCAAATGCTGCAGAACGATCTCCCGCATACCACTTTGCACCAAACATTTGACCGAGCCACATTGAATCCATGTCAAAGCCGTAGTAACCAGCCCATGGAACGAAACCTGCGGTCTTAATGCTGCCATCTGAGTTAAATGTTGTGAGCTTTTGTGAATATGCAAGAAGTTCAGTTGTTGTCTTAGGTGGAGCGTTATATCCAGCCTTAGCTAAGAGATCTTTATTCCAATAGAAAGCAAAGATCTCAGAGTAGAGAGGCAATGCACAACGATTGTTATTTGAGATAGAAGAAGCGATAGCTGCGGCATTAAATGTTGCCTTCATATCGATTCCGTTTTTGCCCGCAATTAAAGTGTTTAGCTTTTGCCAAGCACCTGTACCGCAGAACCAACCAAGATTTCCATTTCCATTTGAAACTGAAATATCTGGACCGTTACCTGCGTTGATTGCAGCCAGAGATTTAGCCATATCGATGTTGCCGACTGACTTAATTGTTAGGCCGGGGTTGTCAGCTTCAATGCGCTTAATTGCCGCATTCCACATATCTAGATTTCCGCCTTGATAAGGCGACCAAACAGTCACTGTTCGTGGAGCAGCTTGAGCTGCACCTGTTGCGGCAACCATGCTGGCCGCGACGAGAGCAGTTGCTGCAAATGATGCGAACAAGCGTTTCTTCATCATGCTTTCTCCTGTCACTTACTTGGGTAAGTCCACAAATAGCCCACGCCGTTGTGTTAGGAAACCTACCGCTTTGTGTTAGGTTACCTTACAGATTAATCCGAGCAGGTCAAGGGGTTATGCGGGGGAATTATGAAAAAGCCTGTCGTGGCGGTTATAGCCGTTAGCACAATCGCCCTTTTCAC
>WLCU01000022.1 GCA_009705165.1 Actinomycetota bacterium
GAAAAGGGCAATATGCGGTTCAAAACCGGCAACATCTCGAGGTAACGGTTGCTCATCTGGGATATACGGTGGATTAGCAATAACAACGTCACATTTAACTCCGGGCAAAACATCGGCAACATCGCCTTCAACTACACGTACATTTTCTGCTATGACCGAGGTATTTTTCTTGAGCCAAAATATTGCTTCAGGAGATTTTTCAACAGCGATCACTCGAGACGTTGGCGCTTCGGTTGCGATTGCCAATGAAAGTGCACCTGAGCCTGCACCTAAATCAATGACGCTAACTGGTGAAGGTAAATTTGCAATGTGGTTGAGCACTGCTTGCACTAAGAGTTCAGATTCTGGACGAGGAACTAGGACGCCAGGTCCAACTTCAATTTCCAAATATCGAAAAGGGGCAACACCAGTTAGATACTGCAAAGGTTCATGATTGATTCTTCGATCAAGTAACGCAAAAAATTGCTCTTGTATTACATCAGTATCTGAAATTGTTGCCAAAGTCGATTCAACTAGAACTGGGTTGTGTAGGTCCATTCGAGATAAACCTAAGACATGTGCCATTAAATGTTCGGCATCGATTTCACTGATGCCAGATTCTGCTAACTGTGCTTTGGCTTCACGGAGCAGAGATTTAATTTCCATGGAAATTAGTTTGTGCTTGCCAAACGAGCGGCTTTGTCTGCATCAAGTAACGCTTGAATCATGTCGTCGAGTTCACCGTTCATGACCGCATCAAGATTATTTGCTTTGTAATTAACACGGTGATCACTGATGCGATTCTCGGGATAGTTATATGTACGAATTCGTTCAGATCTATCCACTGTTCGTACCTGGCTCTTGCGTTCGGCAGATGCTGCAGCTTCTGCCTTTTCTTGGGCATCGGCTAATAAACGTGCACGCAAAATTCGAAGCGCTGATTCTTTATTTTGCAGTTGGCTCTTTTCATTCTGGCAAGAAACAACAATGCCGGTAGGTACGTGTGTTAATCGCACTGCAGAGTCCGTTGTATTAACTGATTGACCACCAGGACCAGATGAACGATAAACATCTACACGGACGTCATTCATATTGAGCTCGACGTCGATTTCTTCGGCTTCGGGCAAAATTAATACTCCTGCTGCAGAAGTATGGATTCGCCCAGCACTTTCAGTTTCTGGCACACGTTGTACACGGTGAACGCCACCTTCAAATTTAAGTCGTGCATAAGGTGATTCTCCTGGCGCGGCAGTGCCCTTAGATTTAACCGCTACTGAAATATCTTTGTAGCCGCCCATTTCACTTTCCGTAGCGTCAATTATTTCAACTTTCCAATTATGTTTTTCGGCATATCGCATATACATGCGCAATAAATCTCCAGCAAAGATTGCAGATTCATCCCCGCCTGCACCAGCTTTAACTTCTAAAATTACATCGCGATCATCATTAGGATCACGTGGCAGCAATAACTCTTCAAGTCTTTCTGCGGCCGCATTACAGTCTGCTTCAAGAGCTGGAATCTCGGATGCAAAATCTGCATCTACTGCAGCCAACTCTTTTGCTGCAGCTAAATCATCCTCGGCAGATTTCCACGCTTTGAACCCGGCAACCACCGGACCAAGTTGTGCATACCGTCGACCCAATTTACGCGCATTGCCTTGATCCTCATGAATCGAAGGATCTGCCATCTTTGCTTCAAGCTCTGCGTATTCGCGGACCATTTCATGTGCAGATGCAAAACGATCACTTGTCATTGGCGTCCCCTTTCCATCTCGGCTCTACATGTAATGAAAATAAAAAAACCGCGACCGCAACCCATAAGGGCTGCGATGCGGTTTGTTTAGAAAGCTACTTTGCTTCTTTTTTACCGAAGCGCTCTTCGAACTTAGCCACACGTCCACCAGTATCAAGAATGCGCTGCTTACCTGTATAGAACGGGTGGCAGACTGAACAAACTTCAACATAGATTGAACCGCTAGCAACTGTTGAGCGAGTTACAAACTTTTCGCCGCAACCACAAGTCACTTGGGTCTCTTTGTACTCTGGGTGAATCTCTGGCTTCATGGTTTTTCCTTTTTTTATGAGTTTGGGTCCTACTCCTACTTAATAGGAACTAGGTGAACCAAACGGGGTGGTTAACAGGGCTAAATCGTAGGCGATAGCCCACGATTCACGAAATTTGCGCTTATTTACTGTCGTCAGGACCTGATGTTGTCTTCTGGATCTGCATCAAGAATTCAACATTGGACTTTGTGCCCTTCATCTTCTCAAGGAGAAGTTCGAGGGCGGCCTGTGGTTCTAACGCATGTAATACTCGACGAAGCTTCCAGACAATATTGAGTTCTTCAGAGCCCATAAGAATTTCTTCCTTACGAGTACCTGATGCAACAACGTTTACTGCTGGGAAAATTCGCTTATCAGCCATTTTGCGATCAAGGATTAACTCCATGTTTCCAGTTCCCTTGAACTCTTCGAAAATAACTTCATCCATGCGAGAACCTGTATCAACAAGTGCTGTTGCAAGAATCGTGAGTGATCCACCATCTTCAATATTACGAGCAGCTCCGAAGAACTTCTTTGGTGGATACAGCGCCGCAGAATCAACACCACCAGAAAGAATTCTGCCTGATGCTGGTGCTGCAATGTTGTACGCACGTCCAAGACGAGTGATTGAGTCAAGTAGGACAACTACATCGTGACCTAATTCGACGAGGCGCTTTGCGCGCTCGATAGCAAGTTCAGCAATAGTTGTGTGGTCATCTGCCGGGCGATCAAATGTTGAAGCGATAACTTCACCTTTAACAGATCGCTGCATATCTGTAACTTCTTCTGGGCGCTCATCAACAAGCACAACCATCAAATGACACTCTGGATTATTTGTCGTAATTGCATTTGCAATCGACTGCAACACCATGGTTTTACCGGCCTTCGGTGGCGAAACAATTAGTCCGCGCTGGCCCTTACCAATTGGCGCAATCAAATCGATAACGCGAGTTGTCAATACATTAGGTTCTGTTTCAAGACGCAAACGTTCCTGAGGGTAAAGCGGAGTTAACTTTCCAAATTCAACACGGTTTCGTGCTTCCTCTGGAGTCATTCCGTTAACGGTTTCTAGAGTGATGAGTGCATTGAACTTCTGCTTAGTTTCGCCTTCGCGTGGCTGGCGAACTTGTCCAGTTACAACATCTCCTTTGCGAAGTCCGTTTTTACGAACTTGCTGCAATGAAACATAAACATCGTTTGGTCCTGGAAGGTAACCAGCAGTACGGATAAATGCATAACTATCGAGAATGTCTAGTAAGCCACCTACTGGCACTAGAACATCATCTTCACTAATAACTGGTTCGCGCTCTTCGCGTGGTGCTCTGTCGCGATTGCGATCACGATTGCGATCACGGCCACGGGCATGTCGATCGTTGCGATCAAAGCGCTCATTGCGGTTTCCGCGGTCATTACCGCGATCGTTGTTAGTTTGAGGTACTGAGGAATCTTCACCCTCATCATCTGAATCTTCGCTGTTATTAGAAGGCTTGCTTTCTTTCTTACGATTATTACGCGCTTCGCGACGTGCTTCGCGTTCAGCTTTTGCAGCTTCGCGGTTCTTCGCCTGTAAATCAGCGATCGCTTCTACGAGTGCATCCTTTTTCATCTTTGCTGCGCCTTCGACACCAAGTTGTGTTGCTACTGTCTTTAACTTAGGAAGGGTCATTGCAGAAAGTTCAGGACTGCTCGAACGTACAGGTTCAATTTCTGTTGTCATGTGTTTCTTTTCTATATTGGTCAACTTCGTTTTAGATTTCGACGTTGAACCGTGGATGTTTTTTAAGATTTACCTGATGTGTTGCTGGCCGCTAGATAAGCGCCGTTCAGATGGCCAAAGATTAGCACTCGGTGGCGCTGAATCGCAAAATTGGCGCAGATTTACGCAGAGATAAGGCTGGCGCCTGTGCGCGCTATGCCAAGTTCAGTCGCAACAAATTTATCACCAGCAGCTCGGCGAAGTTCATCTGCCTCTGCTGGACCACCTGTATGTAATACAAGAACCGTTGGTCCAGCTCCTGAAATGAAAGCTGCAACACCGGCATCACGCAGTTTTGTAAGTAACGCGAATGAATGCGGCATTGCATCTTGGCGATAAATTTGATGTAAGTAATCACCGGTTGCAGTATGCAATAGATCAGGGCGATGTTGCAGTGAATGAACTAATAACGCCGCATTTGTTGAGTTACGAACCGCATCAGCATGCGGGATAGATTCAGGGAGCATTTTGCGGGCTTTTGAAGTGGCTACAGAAGTAGAAGGAATGAATGCAAGGGCTCCGATGCGAGCGTCGACTTCAATTTTAACTGCTTGGGCAACTAGGTGACCTCGTTGTGTTTCTTGCCAAGCAATATTTGCATTTCCGTAAATCGCCGCAGCAACGTTATCTGGATGGCCTTCCATCTCAGTAGCAATTACTAACATTTCTTCATCGCTCATGCGCTCATTGCCACCGAGAACTAAAGCGCGAGCTAGTGATAATCCACCAACAATTGCACTCGCAGAAGAGCCCAAACCGCGACCATGAGGAATTACATTTAACTGGCGAAGTGCAATTCCGCGTGGTTTTCCTCCAAGAAAATCAAAACCTTTGTACATTGCTTTAATTACTAAGTTTTTGTCAGTACGAGGAACGTCATCTGCGCCTTCACCTGCAACATCGATATCAACGCCAGGTTCATCTAGAACTTGGGCGATATAGCGATCGTGCATAGTTAATGCCAAACCAAGTGCGTCAAAACCTGGACCCAAGTTGGCACTTGTTGCAGGAACTTGTACCTGCATTGGTTGAGCTTTAAAAGTTGGTTTCATATATGACTCTTAAGAAAACCCTAAAGCTTTAGCTGCAGCTTTAACATTTACTGGTACGACAACCGGCTTTCGTGCTGCTTCAAGTGCGTAAGGAATATCTTTGAGACCGTGGCCAGTAACAGTAATTACAATTACCTTATCTTTAGGCAGCTTGCCAGCTTTTTTATGCTTAATGAGCCCAGCTAAACCTGCTGCAGAAGATGGTTCTACAAAGACACCTTCTTTTGCCGCGATTAAGCGGTAAGCGGCCAAAATTTCTTTATCTGTGACTGAATCAATCACGCCACCAGAAAGGTCTCGTGCTTCAACGGCTTGTTGCCAGGATGCAGGATTTCCAATACGGATTGCAGTTGCGATTGTGTCTGGGTTTTTAACAATTTTTCCTTTAACAATTGGAGCCGCGCCAGCAGCTTGAAAACCATACATTTGTGGCAATCTGGATGCGATGCCATCTTTGTAATACTCGTTATAGCCCTTCCAATACGCAGTGATATTTCCGGCATTACCAACTGGAAGCGCGTGAATATCTGGAGCATTTCCTAACATATCCACAACTTCAAATGATGCAGTCTTTTGGCCTTCAATTCGATATGGATTGACCGAGTTAACAAGTGCAACTGGATAGTTTTCAGAAAGTTCGCGTGCCAAAGTTAAACAGTCATCAAAGTTTCCATTGACCTGCAAAATAGTTGAGTCATGGATTACGGCTTGTGCCAACTTGCCCATTGCAATTTTGCCTTTAGGAATAAGAACTGCTGGAACCATTCCTGCTTTAACTGCATAAGCTGCAGCGGATGCAGATGTGTTTCCAGTTGATGCACAGATAACGGCCTTTGCGCCAGCTTCGGCAGCTTTTGAAATTGCCATAGTCATTCCGCGATCTTTAAATGAGCCAGTTGGATTTAAACCTTCATATTTAATCCAGACATTATTTTCAAGCAGTTCTGACAAATAGCATGCATAGATGAGCGGAGTTCCGCCTTCACGCAAAGAAACAATTGGAGTCTTTTCTGACACTGGTAAACGATGACGATATTCCTCGATTACGCCGCGCCATTGGTGTGCACCGGTTTTCTTATTTCCAAAAATTCCCATTTACGCGACTGCTCCTTCAACACGGATTACTGACTCAACTTTGCTGACAATATCCATGTCAGTTAATTTCTTTACGCACGCTGAAAGATTTGCTTCAGTAGCGCTGTGTGTCACAACAATAAGTTCAGCATCTTTTCCTAATCCGGCTTGCCGCACGGTTTGAATTGAAATGTTTTCACTCGCAAATACCTGAGCGATTGATGCTAAAACACCTGATTTATCGGCCACATGAAGTCGAACAAAGAACTGCGATTTTACTTCGCCAACTGGAGCGATATCTAAATCTGCATAATCAGATTCGCCATATCCAACAGTTGAGTACGCACGATGACGAGTAACTGCAACTAAGTCACCCAAAATTGCTGATGCTGTTGGTGCTCCACCTGCGCCACGACCGTAGAACATCAATTGGCCGGCTGACTCTGATTCAACATAAACCGCGTTAAATGCATTTCGTACCGAGGCAAGTGGGTGTGAATTAGGAATCATCACTGGATGTACACGGACAGAAATCTCATCTTTTTCGGTTAGTTCGGCAATTGCCAAAAGTTTGATTACTGACCCCATTGCTTTAGCCGCATTGACATCATCGATTGAAATAGAAGTGATTCCTTCGCAGTACACCTCATCGATTGTCACGGTGCTGTGAAATGCCAAGCTAGCAAGCAGCGCCGCTTTGGCTGCAGCATCATGGCCTTCAATATCTGCAGTTGGATCCGCTTCGGCATAACCTAAGGATTGCGCCTCTTTTAATACATCATTAAATTCACGGCCTTCTTCCTGCATCTTGGTCAAGATGTAGTTAGTTGTTCCGTTAACAATTCCCATGACGCGAGTAATTTGATCTCCAGCAAGTGATTCACGCATTGAACGAATAATCGGAATTGCACCTGCTACCGCAGCTTCGTAATACAAATCTACTTTGGCAGCATCGGCGGCATTAAAGAGTTCATGGCCATGAGTTGCTAGTAAAGCTTTATTAGCAGTGATGACTGATTTTTTATTTTTAATCGCTTCGAGAATCAAAGTTCGCGCGGGTTCGATTCCACCCATGACTTCAATAACGATATTGATTTCCGGATCGCTGACAATCGAATTTAAATCTGTTGTAATCATTGATGGATCAATGCCATCGCGGGCAGCAGTGCTGCGTACGCCAATTTTCTTTAGGACTAAGAGAGCTCCTGAGCGCTCTGAAAGCTCTTGCTCATCTGATTGCAGTAGGCGGGCCACTTGACTTCCGACTACACCGCAGCCGAGCATGCCAATAGATATTGTCTTTAGCTCTGCGCTCATGCGGGCTATTCTTTCACAGATGCCTGTATCGGCGTTAAATATCTAGTCCTAACAGATCAGCTTCTGTCTCTCGGCGCAAAATTACGCGGGCTTTTCCATCTTTTACTGCAATTACAGGTGGCCTTGGCACATGATTGTAATTTGTAGCCATGCTGCGTCCATATGCACCAGTTGCAGGGGTGGCCAATAAATCTCCAGGTGCAATATCACTCTGTAAATCAATTTCACGGATAACAATGTCTCCGGTTTCGCAGTGCTTTCCAACTACGCGTGATGAAATCTTTTTTGCACTACTGCTGCGATTTGCTAGAACTGCGGTGTATTGCGCTTCATAAAGGGCGGGGCGCAAGTTATCACTCATGCCGCCATCGACAGATATGTAACGGCGAGTTGATCCATTTTCTAGAACTACATCTTTTGTTGTGCCCACCTCATACAAAGTGAACATAGTCGGACCAACTATTGCGCGCCCAGGTTCGATTGAAACTCGTGGGACGGCTAGTTTTTGATTAGCGCACGCGCTAGTAACAACTTCGGCAAGTGTGTTCATAACAAGTTCTGGATCCAAATTATTTTCCCCTGGCAAATAAGCGATTCCGTATCCCCCTCCTAAATCCAATTCAGGAAGTTCGGCAGAAAACTCATCACGATATTTTGCCAAAAGGGCAATAAGTCGCTGTGCGCTAATTTCAAAAGATTCTGTTTCAAGAATTTGTGAACCTATATGTGCATGAAAGCCGCGAAGTTCCAAGCTTGCGTGAGTGCGAACCTGCTCGATTGCTTTCCAAGCTGCTCCACTTGCAATTGAAAAACCAAACTTCACATCCTCATGCGCTGTGGCAATAGATTCATGTGTGTGTGCTTCGATTCCTGGAGTCAGGCGCAGTAATACTTTTTGTACAAGGCCATTCTTGGTTGCAGCTTCGGCAACTCGATCAATTTCAAAAAGTGAATCGATAACAATTGTGCCTACGCCAGATGCGACGGCCTTATTGATTTCAGCTACGGATTTGTTATTTCCATGAAGCTCAATTTTTGAGGGATCAATACCACCTTTTAAGGCAACAGCTAATTCTCCACCCGTACATACATCAATTCCAATTCCAATATCTTTAATCCATCGCGCCACTTCTACGCAGATAAATGCTTTGGCTGCGTAATAAACATTGCCAGCATTGCTGCCAAATGCATTATTAAGCGCCGAACTCCAGGTACATGCACGTGCATAAAAATCAGCTTCATCCATGATGAAAGCTGGAGTTCCAAAATCTTGGGCTAATTGCGAAGCAGGGATAGCAGAGATTGAAAGTTCAGCACCTGTTGAAACATTTGAGGACCACATACTTACATCCTCTCCGGGGCGCTTACGCCTAACAAGTCCAAACCATTTTTAATAACCTGTTTTGTTGATGCACACAGTAATAGACGGGCAGTATGCAATGGCGAACTATTTTCTTCGCCCATTGGCAACACACGGCAATCTGCATAGAAGCCGTGATATGTACCGGCTAACTCTTCAAGATAACGGGCGATACGGTGTGGTTGGCGAAGCTCAGCGGCGGTTTGAACAACTCGAGGGAATTCAGCCAAGGCACCAAGTAATTGATTTTCACGGTCATGAATAAGTTGGGAAGAATCAAAATCCTTTAAATCTACTGAGATATTAAGTTCAGAGGCATTACGCAAAACTGCGGCAATTCTGGCGTGGGCATATTGCACGTAATAGACCGGGTTTTCATTTGTATTGCGCTTTAAAACATCTATGTCCATAACCATTGGGGTATCGACTGGATATCGAATTAATGTGTAACGGGCGGCATCAACGCCAACTTTTTCCACTAGTTCTTCTAAAGTAATAATGGTTCCGGCGCGCTTGGATAACTTAACTTCTTCCCCGCCCTCCATAATCTTTACAAGCTGCCCAATTAATACATGGATGTTGTATTCAGGATCATCTCCAGCACACGCGGCAATCGCTTTAAGGCGACCAACATAACCATGGTGATCTGCGCCCAACATGTAAATACAGATATCGAATCCACGTTCGCGCTTATTAATGTAATAAGCAGTATCTGATGAGAAATAAGTAAGTGAACCATCGGATTTTGTTAGTACGCGATCCTTGTCATCACCAAAATCCGTCGTTCGTAACCAGATGGCACCTTCTTCTTCAAAAACATGTCCCTGGCTGCGTAATTTATCTAGTCCATGTTCGACCGCGCCTTGGTCGTGTAAAGAACGTTCTGAAAACCAAACATCAAAGTGAGTACCGAAAGTTTCAAGAACTCTCTGTTGATCTTTTAATTGAACAGCATATGCAGCTTCACGAAAAGCCGGATGGCGTTCGCCTTCAGGCAAAGATGTAATCCCAGGATCACTTGCGATGACTTGTGCGGCTAAATCTGCGATATACCCACCTTGGTAACCATCTTCAGGAATTGGTTTGCCAAGAGCTGCGGCTTCGACAGATGCGCCGAATAAATCCATTTGATTGCCGCGATCATTGATATAAAACTCTCGAACTACTTGTGCGCCTGCGGCAGTTAAAACTCGACCTAATGAATCGCCAACAGCTGCCCAACGCGTATGTCCTAAGTGCAACGGGCCAGTTGGGTTTGCACTAATGAACTCCAAGTTAATTGAAACGCCTGCGAGCGCATTTACTTTTCCGTAATCAGCTTTTGCTTTCATGATCGTTGAAACAAGTGCGGCTTGATCGGCGCGATTTAATGTGATGTTAATAAATCCTGGTCCGGCGATATCAACTTTGGAAATACCGTCCGTGCCCATTAATTGATCACAGATAATCTGGGCAACTTCTCGTGGGTTTTTGCCTGCTGGCTTTGCTAACTGCAGCGCAACAGAGGTGGCGTAATCACCATGGTCACGGTTTTTTGGCCGCTCAAGCACGATGGTTTCTGGCACTGCCGCATCAAAGGAGCCTGCAGAAACTGCCCGCTCGATGGCAGATTTAACCGCTGCCTCTAGCTGCTCGACTTGTGTGGACACGGCCTAAGGCTACCGCGAGCGCAGTTGAGCGTTATCAAATCGTTAGGTGCAGAGCTTAATTTGTCGGGATTTCCTAGTGACCTTTGCCCTCATCCCTACTAGGTTTTGACCCACTATCGCACCCTTCTCATCTGGGCGGAAAAAGATTCACCCAGGGGTGCGATTCCTTTCGAAAGGTGTTTCATATATGAAAAAGCGCCGCCTCGCGATTACTGCAGTTCTTGCTGCAGTTGCTATCGCACTTACAGGTTGCTCAAAAGCTGACAAGGCCGGAGATGGTTTTGTTGGTGTAATTCTTCCTGACGCAGCATCATCAAACCGCTGGGAAACTGCTGACCGCGGATTCCTACAAGCAGCATTTGATGCAGCAGGAGTAAAGGTTGATATCCAAAATGCAAACGGTGACAAGGCACAGTTCGCAACAATTGCAGACCAGATGCTTACAGCTTGTGCAAAGGTTCTTA
>WLCU01000023.1 GCA_009705165.1 Actinomycetota bacterium
ATTAATATCAGACAGGGTTCGCTAGTTCTAGTAGATGCCGCCAAAGTTCAATCACGTGGTGCGATCTATGTTGCACAGGCAAGAATTCGACAAATGATGAAGTGGATCTGGATGATCCTTGGAATCGCAATTGCTAACCCAGTTTTGTACTTAATTTCAGTCGGTATTGGTCTCGGCGGACTTATTGATAAAAGCGTTGGTTCTGCCGGTGTTGATGGCGTTAAATACTTAACTTTCTTAGCACCAGCCCTTCTTGCACAAGCTGCAATTCAAGGAACGATGGATGAAACAGTTTTTCCAACTCTAGAAGGTTTTAAGTGGCATAAGACTTTTTATTCAATGAACTCAACTCCTTTAACGGGCACACAGATTTCTTATGGTGTTTTCCTCACCGCACTTTTCCGCGCGTTTTACACAGTAGTTTTGTATTTCATAGTCATGTGGCTATTCGGCGCAGTGAACTCCCCGCGTGCATGGCTGGCAATTCCAACAGCAATCTTTGCTGGAGCATCTTTTGGCGCATTAATGCAAGCGCTTGCTGGGCGCCTAGAAGATGAAAATATCTTCTTTGTCGTATTAGGCCGCTTTGTAATGATGCCGCTATTTATGTTTTCAGGTACTTTTTTTCCACTTACTTCAATGCCTTTCTTCTTGCAGTGGATCGGCTGGATCTCTCCCCTGTGGCATGCAACCGAACTCGGACGCCACTTAACCTATGGTCATGAAGTTTCACCAACAATGGTCTGGGTGCATTTTGTTTTCCTAGGAATCATGTTGGTCGCGGGTCTTTTCTTCTCGGCGCGCATTTTTACTAAGCGATTGGCCAAGTAGATGTTTATCCCAATGGCTGTAGCTATCGCAGATGCCCGTGCAGGTAAACGTGGTGAACGGGTGTATTCAGGTCGTGTTCTGCAACTACTAGAACGTGGTTATATTGCATTTAAATCATCGACCTACATGATTGTTATTTCGGGCTTTCTAGAACCTGTTCTTTATTTGCTTTCATTTGGTTATGGAATTGGAAAGCTGCTTCCTACAATCGCAGTTGGCGGCGAAACAATTAAATATGCTGCTTTTATCGCTCCTGCGCTTCTTGCGACGAGTGCAATGAATGGCGCAATCTATGACTCGACTATGAATGTTTTCTTCAAACTCAATCATGATCGCATTTATCACGGAATGTTGGCAACATCTATGGGTCCCTTAGACGTTGCACTCGGTGAAATTGGCTGGGCTCTTATCCGCGGTTTCTCATATGCATGCGCTTTTATGCTTGTTATCGCACCTTTGGGGCTAGTTGTAAGTGCTTGGGGTTTACTTGCAATTCCTGCCGCTGTCTTAATTGCATTTGGTTTTGCATCGTGCGGAATGGCAGTTACTTCTTATATGAAATCATTTCAACAGCTCGAAATTGTTAATATGATTTTATTGCCAATGTTTTTATTTTCTGGATCTTTTTATCCAATATCTGTTTTTCCGCAGTGGCTACAGTTTGTGGTCAATCTTTTACCGCTTTCCCATGCAATTGATTTAGTCCGTGGACTTTGTCTTGGGCACATTAACTTTGCCTTAGCCGGGCATGCGCTTTACTTTGTGGTCATGATTGTTATTGGTCTGTTTTTTACAACTAAACGGCTAAACGCACTTTTTATGAAGTAACGGGTTTTTTCCCGCATGACACCCCCTTTTTTGGGGGTTGCAAATAAAAAACGGCATGAGATACTTGAGCCTTAGTTCAAACGGACTAAAAACCGAACCGGGAGAGTACTTCTCAAACGAGTTTCAAAAGCTGAAACCTTTGCCGTACATGTTTTACAAATGCTTACACAAACTAACCATAGAGAAACTTTTAGATTCGTTCCAACAACATCTACTCCAGTATCGCCTGAGCGGGTAGCCCAACTCTTAAAAGCTGAGTGGGAGTTATTTTCTAAGCAAACAGGCAAGAGCGCCGAAGAAAGTAAGCGTTCCTTTAAATCACTGCCATTAGGCGTGACCTCAAGTTTCCAACACTGGGATCCATATCCAATTTCAATCGTAAGCGCCATGGGTGCTTGGATGACCGATGTTGATGGTCGCCAGCTGCTTGACCTATCTATGGGATTTGGCGCAATGTTGGCCGGCCACCTCAATCCAGTAATTGTTGAGGAAGTAAAGAAGGCACTTGAAAGCGGAACTCTCTTTGTAACACCATCGCCTATTTCGACAGATGCGGCAGAGCGAATCTGCCGACGCTTTGGAATTGATCAAGTCCGATTTACTAACAGCGGAACTGAATCAACGATGTATGCCGTGCGAACAGCGCGAGCAGCTACAGATAAAGATGCGATTGTAAAGATTGAGGGCGGTTACCACGGTAGCTATGACCCATTTGTTGTTTCTAGCAAGCCACCAATCGACAAAATTGGTGATCCGAGTGATCCAATAGCCCATGTTCCGGCTGGAATCGTTCCGGGTGAGATTTATGTTGTGCCTTACAACGATGCAGATTCACTTGAACGCACATTTAAAAAGCACGCTGATTCAATTGCTTGTTTTATTATCGAACCTGTCCTTGAGAACCTTGGAATTGTTTTACCTGATGAAGGTTATCTAGAGCGTGTTCGCGAACTTTGCGATCAATACAACGTTGTTCTTATTTTTGATGAAGTAAAGACAGGTTTAACCGCAGGACACCAAGGTGCCGCTCAGCGTTTAGGTGTTACGCCTGACTTAATTACTTTAGCTAAGTCAATTGGTGGCGGACTAACTTTGGCCGCTTTTGGTGGCAAGAAGAAGTACATGGATTTTGTTACTAATGGAAAAATGGCCCACTTTGGAACTTTTAACGGTAATCCGTTAGCAATGGCTGGAGTTCGAGCTGCAGATATTATTTTTACCGAAGAATCACTTGAAAAAGCTGAGGCCTTCAACCAACAAGCGCTAGATCGGATCAGTGCAATTATTGAGGAATACCAACTTCCAGCACATACTGTTGGATTTGGTGTTAAAGGTTGCATTACTTGGTCGACAGAGCCTGTACGTAACTACCGCGATTACAAAGCAACGGATTTTGCTGTTGCAGAGTTGTCGTGGTTGTACTCACTTAATCGAGGAATCATTACTCCTCCAGGATTAGATGAACAATGGCTGATTTCATTGGCACATGGTCAAAAAGAAGTTGATATCTTGGTTGAAGATTTTGAATCTTTTGCCAAAGCTTTACGTGGAGCTTAATTACTTTAAGATTTTACGGAAAAGTATTTTTACAATTTTCTTGATAAAAATCAGCAACTGACTAGCTGAATTAATCTTTTTGCCTTCACGCTTAAAGAAATTTACAGTTCGCTTGATTCGATATTTGCTGCCCGTACTCATCGCATTGAAATCTTCAAAGGTCAACCACAGTACGCCCCATGTGTTGGCAACTTCTTTATAGGTAGATCCTCCTAGGGTGCGAGCTCTTGCAAGCGCTGGGTGAAACAGCGCAAATGCCCGGCGATCTTGTTTTGTAGCCAAGCCAACGCAACCATTTTCACTGCTGAGCAGATAATCAGTGAGCGCTTTCCCGTCAAAAATTTGATCGAAATTGCCGTCTACATAGATATGAAATGGAATCGGTTCATCAGAAAAGAAAGTAATAATCTCTTCGATACCTAAATTACCATTTGAAATCTCTTTAAATGAAAAACTGCTCTGCCCTTTAAGCCAGCTATAAATTTCGCGTAAATCAGCATTGGGGTCGCCGACCGGTGAGTATCGCTCTTTTAGACAACGCCAATTGGCTAATAAAATAAAGTTTGCTTGGGTACCCGGTAAAGACAATAAATTACTTCTGATTTCAAGCAGTTTACTCAAACTACAGCTTCGTACATCGATGACAACTTCGTAGGTTGGAATTTTCCACGAATCAATACTTTGTGCCCTTACTTTTTTCATTTCGGGAATGTATTGAGCAAGCGCAGGTAGATTGTGGCGATCGATTTCCTCTTTATTTAATTCAACTGTGCTGTAACCCAAGTGCCAAGAAAGCGCTTCTCGATCCGGAACAATTCGAACGCCTTCCATAAATAGACGCCAGCCAAGTTCTGTATCTTCACCCGTTATTAAATCTCGTCTATACCCACCAAGCTTTTTCCAAAGCTGACTCTTCATAGAAAAAGTGGCACCAACAAAGGCGCGATAGCCGTCAAGAGCGGGATGAATTAAATCTTGAGTTCTTTGGACTCTTTCCTCCCAAAGAGTTTTGCCCCAACTTTCTGTGTGCATTTGATTAAATTTATGGGCGACAATCATTTCAAAAGCGGTTTGAGGCGTGTAGTTCCATTCCTGAACAAATCTCTTCCAGCCTAAGACGGCATAATCATCACCATCGTGGTGCCATTTCATGTGATGAGCTAAATGATCTTTGTCAAAAATCATATCTGCGTCAACAAACCAATAAACATCAGCCTTTATTTTTGCAACAACATCATTGGTGGCGGCGGTTTTGCCCCACTTACTTGGAGCATTTTTATAACGGATAATTTTGCTCTTTGAAGGCTTAATGCGAGGAAGTTCAATTGCGCTTTCACTGCCATCATCAATCACATAAACACTGATGAGCTCCTTTGGATAACTCTGCGCCGCAAGGGATGCCATTAATAAATCAAGTTTTTCCTGGCCTCCTCTGCAGGCCACGATTACAGCAACAGTTAATTTGGGTTTGCGTACTATTTCAAGCCCTGCTGGGCGCTCAAAGCGATACGTAGGTTGGCTCATTTGCTTGTCCCAAATACTTTGTCGCTCCATAAGCCCACAATTTGTTGGTTAGCATTCTTTAAATACTTTGAGTAATTGGTTACATATGTATGAAAAGTAAAGCTGCGGCGATAAATATAACCGGCACCAAATGTGCGCCAGATTTTGCCCCCGTTATTTGTTAATGAACTCAAAATCGCACGATCAACAGCAGTAGTGCCATTACCAAACCAGCCTGCGGACTTACCAGCTGAGCGGCTAATTAAAATTGTTCCTCCGCAGACCCAATCGCTCCAAAGCTCAACTGCTTGGGTGCCTTGAACACCAAAACGGCGTACGGTTAAATCTAAAGGTTCTAGGTATACATAGTTCATAGCCCGACCAACAGCATCCGCATCGTTGTCGATGGCAGCATCTATTAAATCGCGCAGATGCTCTGGACCGTAATAATCATCATCATCCATCTTGGAAACATATTCACCTGAAGTCATCTCAGCTAAATCCGAAAGTATTGTTCCCAATGTCTGATCAGTATCATATTTTCTTACCAATACTTTAATTTTTCGTTTTTCAAGTACACCGATCAATTCTCTATGTTGCCTGTTTAAATCAATTCCGTGCAAACCAATTGCAAGTTCAAAGCTTTCCAAAGTCTGTGTTTTTAACTGCGAAAGAATTGAGCTTAAGTCCGCTGGGCGCAGAGTCGCAATTATTACCGATACAGAAGGGTATTTCTTAATCTTTTTTCGCCGCAAAGTCCTAATTCGAGATAATTCTGAAATCTCTTCAGTAAATGTTGTCGAGCGACTCAAAGCGCATTTCTCTTCTAAATGCATTTGGTCAGATTACCACCAATGCATATAAACCCGACCTTCCCATAGCTTTAAAATCAGCTCTGATAAGATTTCAGTATGAATAAAGGGGTTAGAACTCAGAAAAAACACTCTGAAACCCGCGCAATTATTAAGAAATTTCTTCTTAACGTTAAGGCTCTGCCTAAATGTGGAATTTATTATCTTGGGGCTCTTTTCGGTAAGAGTAAACCAGTTAAATCAAAATTAGTTTTTGTAATGTCATTTCCGCGATCAGGAACTCACGCTCTAGGAAGTCTGGTGTCCCAAGAAAACATCGGCTTCCGTTATCACGGCGAATTCTTTGTTTTCAATCACTGGAGCTCGGTAATTGAAAGACTCAATCGCTACTATCCATTCTTTTCATTTCGCTACGCACTCCATCTGCGAGCTCAGCGTAAAAAGTGGAAGTACTATCGCTTTGAAACTACATCTTTAAATCCTATTCGCACTATTCGTGCATTGATGAAAATCCATGGAATTCATATCATCAAAGTATTCCCGCATCATCTTTCGGACCCAGTTCTTGAGTCAATAATCGCTGAATTTAAACCACATCTGATTTTCTTGCGACGCAACCACCTAGATCGATTTGTCTCCCATAAAAAGGCAAATAAATCTGGCAAATGGCACACCGCAGCAACAGAAGGAATTGAAATTGAAATTGATGAAGATGAGCTAAACACTTTTATCTCTGATTACACGGCTTTCTATAGACGTTACTTGGAGTTTGGAAGCAAACAAGGCTGCGAAATTTTGGATATTGGCTTCGATGGTCTTCATGATGCACAAACTGTGCGCAAAATTCATGAGTTCGCAGCTTTTAAGGATTTTGCAGATTTTGGCAAACTCGAACAGATTCCAACAACAACAAAACAAGATAAATCAAACTCTGTTCAGGAGAAATATTTGGCTAAGTCCGGCAAGACAATCTCTGATTTTGATTTTACGAAGATTGAATTAAATTAATGCGCGTAGATAAGCAGATTCTAAAAGAGCTTGAAAATGAATCGATAGAGATTCTGCGCGAGGCTGCGGTTGCTTTTCGTAAGCCTGTAATGATGTATTCCATTGGCAAGGATTCCTCGGTTCTGCTTCATTTGGCCAGAAAAGCTTTTTATCCATCACCAATCCCGTTCCCGCTTTTACACATCGATACAACCTGGAAATTTAAGGAAATGATTGCATTTCGCGATCAGGTGGTAGCCGATACAAATTCACAACTTATTGTTTACACAAACAAAGAAGGCGTTGAGGCAGGAGTAAATCCTTTCACTTCGGGTGTATCTGAATACACCAGAGTAATGAAGACGGTTGCACTGAGAAGCGCGCTGGATTTTCATGGTTTTGATGCAGCTATTGGTGGCTCGCGTCGTGATGAAGAAAAAAGCCGTGCTAAGGAGCGCATCTTTTCTTTACGCGATCCAGGACATCGATGGAATCCGCGCGAACAACGTCCAGAACTTTGGCGGACGTACAACACTCGACTTGCACCAGAACAAACAATGCGCGTATTCCCAATTTCGGACTGGACCGAAATAGATATTTGGCGTTACATTTATGAGGAAAATATTCCAGTAAATCCTTTGTATTTTGCTAAGCCGAGACCCGTCGTTGAACGCGGAGATCAATTAATCATGGTTGACGATGAGCGTTTCCCATTAATTAATAATGAGTCTCCGGTAATGCGTAACGTGCGATTTAGAACTCTTGGTTGTTACCCATTAACTGCAGCTGTTGAATCCACTGCAACATCTGTGGAAGAAGTTGTTGAAGAAGTCCTTAATGTGAAACTGAGTGAGCGCGCTACGCGTTTAATTGATGGCGATAATGAAGATTCGATGGAGAAAAAGAAGACGGAGGGCTATTTCTAATGAGCTCATCTGTTATTCGTTTACTTACTTGCGGAAGCGTTGATGATGGCAAAAGCACGCTTATCGGTCGGCTTTTAGTTGAAACCGATAGCGTTCCACACGACACCGTAGGTGCTGCAAGAAAAACCCGACGTACCGGATCAACAATTCCGGCCGGAGAAATCGATTTCTCATTACTAACCGATGGTCTAGAAGCCGAGCGTGAACAGGGAATTACTATTGATGTGGCTTATCGATCAATGTCCTTGCTTGATGGAAAGCGTTTAATTATCGGTGATGCCCCCGGACATGAGCAGTACACACGAAACATGGTCGTTGCGGCTTCAAGAGCTGATATTGCCCTTGTTTTAATTGATGCAACCAAGGGAGTTCGTACCCAAACATTGCGGCATTTAACGATCTGTTCATTGATGGAAGTTAGTCGCGTTGTTATTGTCATCAATAAATTAGATGCGATGGGATTTTCGCAAAACACATTTGATGAAATTTCGGCAGAGATTGATAAAGCGGTTCAACGCTTAAGTTTGAAAGACGTTCATGTCGTACCTGTTAGCGCATTAGCTGGCGACAATGTGGTCTTCGCAACTGCAAATATGCCTTGGTATTCCGGACCCACTTTGCATGACATTATCCAAAGTTGGGTGAGCCCAAAAGATTTAGATATTGCAGGTTTGATGCGAATTCAAATGATTGCACGCGCCGATAATTTCAGAGGAGTATCTGGAACCGTTCGCGCTGGTTCTTTTAACACAGGAGATCAAGTAACTATCTATCCAAGCAATCAAAAAGCCTCTATCTCAAGAATTGTTACTTTTGATGGTGACATTACAGAGGCACATGATTTTGACGCGGTCACTTTTGTTCTAGAGCCTGAAGTCGATGCAACAAGGGGCGACATCATTGCTAAGGATGCTACCGACTTGGTGCCATCAAATCGTTTTGCAGCCCATGTTGTGTGGCTCAATGAAGATGCGCTCATTCATAGCCGTTCATATTTGTTGATTTCTGGACCAACTTCCTCGCCTGCTTTAATAAGTAAGATCAAACACAAGGTTGATGTAAATAGCGGTGAACACATTGCGTCAGATGCACTCAAAATGAATGAAATTGGTTTGGTTGAAATTGCTACTGATATTCCAATGGTTTTACAGCCTTATAGCCAGTCACGTGAATTTGGAAACTTTATTCTGGTTGACCGATTAACATTGAAAACAGTTGGCGCTGGCATGATTCAGCATTCATTGAGACGTTCTTCAAACATCGTCCACCAAGATTACGAAGTTACTAAGGAAGTTCGCTCTTCTCAGAAAAATCAAAAATCACGCGTAGTTTGGTTAACTGGATTGTCGGGCTCTGGAAAATCAACTATTGCCAATCAGTTAGAAAAACGCTTGCTGGCCTTAGGTTCTCATGCTTACGTATTAGATGGTGATAATTTACGGTTGGGTCTGAATATGGATCTTGGTTTTACACCCGAAGATCGTGCAGAAAACGTGCGACGAGTTTCAGAAGTTGCCAAACTAATGGTTGATGCTGGCTTAATTGTCATTACCGCGCTTGTTAGTCCGTTTGAAGTTGATAGACAGCGAGCCAAGTCAATTTTTGATTCGACTGAATTTCTTGAAGTATTCGTAGATACACCTATAGATATCTGCCGTGAACGAGATCCAAAGGGTCTATATAAGAAATCTGCTGCAGGTAAAATTCCCAATTTCACTGGAGTTGGCCAAGATTACGAGCGTCCAGTCAGTCCGGATTTAATTTTAGACGGCACACTTCCAATAAATGAAAATGTGGATCGTATTTTGAAGGAGTTAATGTGAACTGGATAGCTTTTGCATTTATTGGAGCAATTGCGCAGTTAATTGATGGTGCCCTTGGAATGGGTTTTGGGCTTACTAGTTCTTCATTATTAATCACTTTGGGGGCAAGTGCAGCCTTGGCTTCTGCTGCAGTGCATGCTGCAGAAATGTGCACCACTTTGGCCTCGGGTTTATCACACTGGCATGCGGAAAATGTTGATAAAAAGATTCTGTTGCGCTTGGCCATCCCAGGCGGAATTGGAGCTTTTCTTGGAGCAACTTTTCTTTCGTTTATTGATTTATCAAGTTCAAAAATATTTATCTCAACTCTGCTTTTGTTTTTAGGTTTTCTTTTGCTCTACAGAAATGTTTTTAAGGCAAATGTGCAAGCCAACTTAATTGAAATCAAGAATCCCGCTTTTCTTTCTTATTTGGGATTTACAGGTGGATTTGTTGACGCCTCAGGCGGTGGAGGTTGGGGACCATTGGTAACACCTACTTTGATCACAACTACTGCAACCGAACCACGCAAAGTAATCGGTACAGTCAGTGCCGCTGAATTTGTTGTTGCTATCTCTGCAAGTGTTGGCTTTTTGGCTAACTTCAACCGCATTGATATTAACTGGGCAACGGTTGGAGGTTTGGCTCTTGGTGGCACTTTGGTTGCACCAATTGCAGCTCGATTAGTTGGAAAAATGCCTACCCGGGCACTTGGAATTCTTGTTGCAATCGCGATTATTTTGCTCAATGGAGTGAAAATAATCCAGAGTTAGTGCACAAGAGCTTTAAATAGATCTAAACCAATAAAACTTAATTAACAAGAAAGAAGAAAATGACAACGGAGTCAGCTCTTCAAACCGCCCGAGCACAACTTCGCCGGGCCGTTGAATTACTAGAACTTACCGAAAATGATTGGCAAACCCTTTCAACCCCCAGAAGAATTCTCGAAGTTGCAGTTCCGCTTCGCAGAGATAACGGCAATGTTGAAATGTATAAAGGTTTCCGTGTTCAGTATTCAACAACACGTGGCCCTTCGAAAGGCGGAGTCCGCTTTCATCCTGATATAGATATGGATGAAACCGTAGCCCTTGCCATGTTGATGACGTGGAAATGCGCACTTACAAATCTTCCTTATGGTGGAGCAAAAGGTGGAATTGCAGTTGATGCACAATCGCTTTCACTTGCTGAAAATGAACGCTTAACTCGTCGATACACATCTGAAATTTTGCCCATCATCGGACCAGAGCGCGATATTCCTGCACCAGATGTAGGAACCGATGAGCGCAATATGGCCTGGATGATGGATACCTATTCAGTTAATG
>WLCU01000024.1 GCA_009705165.1 Actinomycetota bacterium
AGGATTACCTGAAGCAAATTGGTCGCGTAGCACTTCTTAATGCAGAGCTTGAAGTAGAACTTGCAACTCGCGTTGAGGCTGGCTTGTTTGCAGAAGCCAAGCTTAAAGATGAAAAGAAGATGGAAAAGAAGTTAAAGCGTGAACTTGAGTGGCTTGTAGAAGATGGCAAGCGCGCAAAGAATCACTTGCTTGAAGCAAACCTTCGTCTTGTTGTTTCACTTGCTAAGCGCTACACCGGCCGTGGAATGCTTTTCCTCGACCTTATTCAAGAAGGTAACTTAGGTTTGATCCGTGCGGTTGAAAAGTTTGACTACACAAAGGGTTATAAGTTCTCAACGTATGCAACATGGTGGATTCGCCAAGCAATTACACGTGCGATGGCTGACCAGGCTCGCACAATCCGTATTCCAGTCCACATGGTTGAAGTTATTAATAAGTTGGCCCGTGTACAGCGCCAGATGCTTCAAGATCTTGGCCGTGAACCGACCCCAGAAGAGTTGGCTAAAGAACTTGATATGACACCTGAAAAGGTTGTTGAAGTTCAAAAGTATGGCCGCGAACCAATTTCTCTTCACACACCTTTGGGTGAAGAAGGCGATTCAGAGTTCGGTGATTTGATTGAAGACTCTGAAGCTGTTGTCCCTGCTGATGCGGTTTCATTTACTTTGTTGCAAGAACAGTTGCACTCAGTTCTAGATACGTTGTCAGAGCGTGAAGCCGGCGTAGTTGCAATGCGCTTTGGTTTAACCGATGGTCAACCAAAGACGCTAGATGAAATCGGCAAGGTTTACGGAGTTACTCGTGAACGTATTCGCCAGATTGAGTCAAAGACAATGTCTAAGCTTCGTCACCCATCACGCAGCCAGGTTTTACGCGACTACCTCGACTAAACCATGGATAAGCCAACGATATTTGTTAATCCTAAAAGCGGATCTATCAAGGTCAGCGGCGAAGTTGATGTTGTAGATGTTGATGGCACGGTTCTCGAAACACTTACTAATCCCAAGTTGTGCGGTTGTGGCTTATCTAAAGATAAGCCGTGGTGCGATTCATCTCACGGGGAATATGTAAAAATCGTTGCCCAACAGTTACGCAATGCCCGCGAATTAGTTAAGCCATCGCATCTTTTTGGCGCAACACCTGTGCGTGCCCGCGAAATCCGTGAAAACGAACTTAAGTACCGCCTAGAACATGAAGAAGTTCTTGTCGGAGTAAAGCTCGGGGGAGCGCTGGATTCAACGAAAAAAGATGAGCCCACATATATAAATATCTTTGGTTACTTAACTGATGCCATGCAGTGCATAGATTCAGTACGGGTCGCATCCCTTATTTATCCTCGTGCTGAAGCAGAAGTTGTCTTTAAGTTAAGCAAAGAAATTTCAGCCGAAATACATCCATCAGAAGTTTTAGATTACGTCAGCCATGTTGCTGCCGGTATGGAGATTTTGGATTATCGCTTTGGGCAAACCGAAGCCTATGCCGAAGATTGCATTGCAGATAATGCAGGAGCTGCAGCCTTTGCATATGGTGCTTGGGTTCCAGCGCATCAAGAAAATTTGGATGCATTAACTGCCCAAGTTTTTGTAAATGGTGTTTTAACTGAAACCGCACCACTTACTGCAATTCAAGGCAATCCCTGGATGGCAGTTGTTGAACTATCTAAAGTTTTAGCGGCAACTGGTGTGAAATTAGCTGCGGGTTCAATAATCTTTAGTGGATCAGCAACTAATGGCGTTCATATGGTTGCAGGCAACAGCTATCTAGTTGAAATTAAAGGATTAGGAAGCGTAGATATAAAAGCTAGTTAGCTGGAGTTTCGACGAGCTTTTCGCTCTCGTCTTGAATCTTTGCAGCAACAGTTTTTAGCTTTTCGGCATATTCCTTGCCGTGGTGGGCACAGAACATCAATTCTCCGCCAGTTAGAAGTACTGCGCGGACATAAGCCTGCGCTCCGCAGCGATCGCAGCGGTCAAGGGCGTTAAGAGGTACTGATTCGAGCATCAATTGATCTGACATATCTCTCTCCGTTCTTAGTGTCTTACTTCCTATGGAACATCAAACCATGTCTAGATATTCCCCGCTCGTTAATATTGATTTATTTTCGTAAAATCGATGTTAATTTCCTGTGGAATTATCGATATTTCCAGTATCTGAGACGTATTCGGCGCGCTTGCAAGTGATTTGCGCATACGGGCGATAATCTTTCGCCCCGTGGCCGAAAAAGATATTGCGACAAATGTGCAAGATAGCTATACCGCAAAAGATCTAGCTGTTCTTGAAGGCCTTGATGCAGTTCGTAAACGCCCCGGCATGTATATCGGTTCAACTGATTCACGTGGGCTTATGCACTGCTTGTGGGAAATCATTGATAACTCGGTAGATGAGTCTTTAGCCGGGCACTGTAAGAAAATTGAAATTAATCTCGAATCCGATGGTTCTGTAGAAGTACACGATGATGGTCGCGGAATTCCAGTGGATAAAGAACCTAAAACTGGACTAACTGGTGTTGAAGTTGTACTTACCAAACTACACGCCGGTGGAAAATTCGGCGGCGGATCATATGCAGCATCTGGTGGCTTGCACGGTGTTGGTGCATCTGTTGTAAACGCACTTGCTTCACGCCTTGATGCAGAAGTTGATCGTGACGGAAAAATCTATTGGATGTCATTCCAACGCGGTGTTGCAGGAATCTTTGATGGCGATGGACCGAACGCGCCATTCGAACCAGCTTCAGGTTTGCGTGTCATCGGCAAGATTTCAAGCAAGGTAACTGGAACTCGCATTAAATGGTGGAGCGATCGCCAAATCTTTTTAAAGGAAGCTCAACTTGATCTAGAAGATATTTATGCGCGTGCCCGCCAGACTTCATATTTGGTGCCAGGATTAACGCTGATTGTTAATGACAATCGCACAAAGACCAAAACTTCTGAAACGTTTTTCCACAAAAGTGGAATTACTGAATACTGTAATTTTCTTCAACCCGATGAACCTGTCGGTGACGTAATCCGCATCTACGGTACTGGTCATTACCAAGAAACAGTTCCAGTCCTAGATGACAAGGGCCATATGGTCTCAACTGAAGTTGAACGCGATATGGAAGTTGATATTGCTATGAAGTGGGGCAATGGTTTTGAAACCACCCAGCGTTCTTTTGTAAACATCATTGCTACCCCTAAAGGTGGAACCCACGTGGTGGGCTTTGAACGTGCACTGGTCAAAGTAGTAAATGAAGCGCTACGTTCGACCAAGACGCTTTCGAATAAGGAAATCGATGTCATTAAAGACGATGTCCTTGAAGGTTTAACTGCCGTTGTCACCGTGCGTATGTCAGAGCCTCAGTTTGAAGGCCAGACCAAGGAAGTTCTTGGAACTGCGGCAGCAACTCGCATTGTTTCAGCTGTTGTCGCTGACAAGATGAAGGAGTATTTCAATACTTCTAAGCGCATTGATAAAGCAAATGGCCGCCTAGTTCTAGAAAAGATCGCGGCAGCATCTCGCACACGAATTAGTGCGCGTGCCCATAAAGATTTACAGCGCCGCAAGAACGCTTTGGAATCATCTTCACTTCCTACCAAGCTTTCAGATTGTCGCTCAGAAGATGTCACACGTACCGAACTATTTATCGTAGAAGGTGACTCTGCGCTCGGCACAACAAAAGCTGCACGTAACTCTGAGTTCCAAGCAATCTTGCCGATTCGTGGAAAAATTCTAAATGTTCAAAAAGCGTCGCTGTCACAGATGCTTGAAGATAAAGAATGTGGATCAATTATTCAGGTCATTGGTGCAGGTTCTGGAAAATCTTTTGAGCTAGATGAAGCCCGATACGGACGCATTATTTTGATGTCAGATGCTGACGTTGATGGTGCGCATATTCGTTGCCTACTTCTTACATTGATGTATCGCTACATGCGCCCGCTGATTGATGCTGGCCGTGTATTTGCAGCGATTCCACCTTTGCACCGCATCGAAGTTATGGGCGGGGGAGGCAAGAAGGGTGAGTACATCTACACCTATAGCGATGATGAGATGAAGAAAATTACCGCTGATTTGAAGAAGAGCGGAAAACGTTGGAAAGAGCCTATTCAGCGCTACAAAGGTTTAGGTGAGATGGATGCAGACCAGCTGCGCGAAACAACTATGGACCCAGATGCTCGTACGCTGCGTCGTATCACCGTTTCAGATGGAACTGCAGCTGAAGCGATGTTTGAATTATTAATGGGCAGTGATGTTGCACCACGCAAGGAATTTATTGCCAATGCCGAAATCGATCGTGAACATATCGACGCTTAGTCGATAGAAACTAAGTCGAAGTACTCGTCTTTCCATAGATCTTCATCGCCATCTGGCAACAAAATAACGCGTTCAGGCTTAAGAGATTGCACTGCGCCTTCATCGTGAGAAACCATAATTACTGAACCCTGATATTCAGCCAATGCGCCAAGAATCTCTGCGCGAGATGCGGGATCTAAGTTGTTAGTTGGCTCATCAAGAAGCAAAACATTTGCTGCAGATACAACAAGCACTGCAAGTGCAAGGCGAGTACGTTCTCCGCCGGAAAGAACCTTTACTGGCTTATGTACATCATCGCCGATGAATAAAAACGAGCCCAAGGTATTGCGAGCTTCGGGTTCGCGGATATCTGGCGTTGCCGACATCATGTTTTCAAGCACCGAGCGCTCAAAATCAAGTGATTCGTGCTCCTGTGCGTAATAGCCAATCTTTAAACCATGGCCATGTTCAACTTTTCCAGTATCGGATTCAAGTTCTCCAGCCAAAATTCTAAGCAACGTTGTCTTTCCGGCGCCGTTAAGACCAAGGATCACAACACGAGAGCCTTTATCAATAACACATGAAACATCTGTAAAGATTTCAAGGGATCCATATGATTTTGAAAGCTCTTCGCCAGATAAAGGTGTCTTGCCGCAAGGGGCAGGTGTTGGAAAACGAAGGCGAGCAACTTTGTCACTGACACGGACGTCTTCAAGACCGCTACGAAGCTTTTCAGCTCTACGTAACATTCCCTGCGCCGCAGTTGCCTTAGATGCCTTAGCGCGCATCTTTTCGCCCTGCTTCTGCAAAATCTCTGCGCGCTTTTCTGCGTTAGCCCGCTCTTTCTTTCGGCGATGCTCATCTTGTTCGCGCTGTAATAAATATGCTTTCCAACCCAAGTTGTAAACATCAATGACGTTGCGATTGGCATCTAAGTAAAAGACTTTATTTACAACGGTTTCGATCAGGTTTACATCGTGAGAAATAATTACTAGGCCTCCTGAGTATTTAGCCAAGAATTCGCGCAGCCACATAATCGAATCGGCGTCCAAGTGGTTTGTAGGCTCATCGAGCAAAAGAGTTTCTGCGCCGCTAAAAAGGATGCGAGCTAATTCAATTCGCCGACGCTGACCACCTGAAAGCGTTGAAAGTTCGTGACCAAAGACGGCTTCAGTAACACCTAGTGAGGTAGCAATCGCTTCAGCTTCAGCCGTTGCTGCATAACCACCAGCTGCACTGAACTCATGCTCAACGCGCGTGTAACGCTCCATTGCTTTTTCAAGCGCTTCATCCTGGGCAGTTGCCATCTCTTCTTCAACTGCGCGCATGCGATGAGTAATTTGATCCAAATCGCGCGCAGATAAAATGCGTTCGATAACTGTTCCTGGTTCATCACCAGTTCGTGGATCTTGGGGCAGATAACCGATTTTTCCAGTGCGATTTACGGCACCACCTGCCGGCATAGTTTCACCAGCTAATACTTTTGCAAGCGTTGATTTGCCAGCACCGTTTCGACCCACAAAACCAATGCGGTCACCGCTATTGATTCGCACAGTTACGCCTTTAACCAGCAGGCGAGCACCTGCTCGTAGTTCTAGCGCTTGAGTTGAAATCACGCCGTAGTTTAACCGTTTGAGGTTAGGCAGCGCCAATTCTGGTTTTGCGAGGAGTAGCAAATGACTTACCAACTGCAGTTAGTTCATCAGATACTTGAGCTTTAATCGCATCTTCACTCTTTAGAAGTTTAGTTAACTCTGCAATCGTGGTTTTTAGTTCTTTTTGCTCGGTTTCAAGTTCAAGTTTGCTCATCTTTGTTAATCGACGAAGCGGCATATCCAAAATATATGTTGCCTGTTCATCATTTAATTTAAAGTCCTTGATCAGCTTTTCCTTAGCTTGTGATGCATCATCACTTGCACGGATAATCTTGATGACCTTATCAATATCGATTATCGCCTTTAATAATCCATCTACCAGAGTTAAGCGGGCCTCAGCTTTAGCTTTGCGGTATTCACTGCGACGGCGAACAACCTCAATACGGTGTTCGATAAATACTTTAAGCAGTTCTTTAAGACCAAGGGTCTGTGGCTTGCCTTTAACCAGGGCGACAGCGTTGATCGAAAATGCATCTTCCATTGGGGTTAGGGCGTAGAGCTGTTCAAGAACGGCTTCTGGTTCAAAACCATTTTTTAATTCGATGACAACGTTTGTGCCGGTCTGGCCATCGGTTAAATCGATAATGTCACTGATGCCTTGAATCTTCTTATTTTTAACCAGGGCTGCAATACGTTCTACAACTTTTTCAGGTCCGATAGTAAAGGGAAGCTCTTTGATGACGATTCCCATTTTACGTGATGTGACTTTTTCAATCTCAACAGTTGCACGGACCTTAAATGAGCCCTTACCTGTTGCATACGCTTCGCGCACACCTTCAAGACCAACAATTTCTCCACCAGTTGGAAAATCCGGGCCCGGAACATATTTCATTAACTGCTTAACTGTGGCAGTCGGGTTTTCAATTAGAAATTTAGTTGCAGCGATTACTTCGCCTAAATTATGTGGGGCCATGTTAGTTGCCATACCAACTGCGATACCTGATCCACCATTTACTAGTAGGTTGGGATATGCAGCAGGTAGAACTAGTGGCTCAGAAAGTTGTCCGTCATAATTTGGGCCAAAGTCAACGGTGTCTTCATCGGCTTCTGCAACCATTGCCATAGCAGCAGTTGCAAGACGGGCTTCGGTGTAACGCATCGCGGCGGGGCCGGCATCTAAAGAACCAAAGTTTCCGTGGCCATCGATTAATGGAAGTCGCATTGAAAAAGATTGCGCCATGCGAACGAGTGCGTCATAGATTGCACCATCGCCGTGAGGGTGCAACTTACCCATTACTTCACCAACAACACGTGCACTCTTTACATGTCCGCGTTCTGGACGAAGTCCCATATCGGCCATCTGGTGCAAAATTCTGCGGTGAACTGGTTTCAAGCCATCGCGTGCATCGGGTAGCGCACGTGAATAAATTACTGAGTATGCATATTCAAGGAAAGATTCTGAAACTTCTCTGGATACATCAATATCAACAATCTTTCCTGGATATTCACCAGGCTTTGGACCGACAGGTTTTTTGCCCTTAGTCGCAGTTTTCGCGGGGTTCTTCGCAGTTGCCATGGGGAGCATTGTGCCAAGAGAGCGGCTTAATTCAGTGGAGGGCGCGCCCCAACTGTTGCCACACACTTTGCTGCAAGTGCAGTTCCGGCAGATAAAGCTTGTTCCAAATCACTTGTTTCTAGCCACTTTGGAATAAATCCAGCAGCAAATGAATCACCTGCACCAGTTGTGTCAACAACACTGGTTGTGACTGCCGAAACCTTTGCCGCAGTGCCATTGTGGACTGCCATTGCACCGCGTGAACCCAATTTGATTACAACGAGGGGAGTAAATGCTGTGATATTTTTTTCAGCAGTTTCAACATCAGTTGCATCGCCGATATAGAGCGCTTCTTCAGCGTTAAGCAGGATTCCATCCATTAATGCGACCCACGATAAGACTTCTTCGCGAGAGACGATCTTCATGGCTCCAGTGGTAGTTGGATCAAAGAAAATTGGCTTTCCTGCAGCTTTAATTTTCTTAATCATTGCAAGGACTGACTCACGGCTACGAAAATCAAGTAGTGCATATCCGCTTAAATAAACACCATCAACGTCATCTAATGGAGGTAAATCACTTACTTCTAAATCTGCATTTGCGCCATTGTCAGGAAACATTGTTCGTTCGCCATTTGAATCGACCAGAATTACAACTACGCCAGTTGGACGACCTGAATGCATCAAATTCATATGTTCTACGCCGTATTTATCTAAATCGGAAATGAGGGCAAAACCAACGGGATCATTTCCAACGCGGGCAACTAATTGGGACTTTGAGTGTGTACGTGTAATCCAGGTTGCAACATTTGCTGCTTGTCCGCCGGGGTGACTGCTGATACGGCTGGCAGTGTCATTGCCGTAATTAATTGGCTCTTTTAACTGTGAAATAACATCTAGAGCTAAATCGCCGATGCAGAGAATTTTTTTCATTTGAGAGCAACCGCAATATCTGCAGCTAGTGCGCAGTTTGATTTAATAATTTCAGTATTAATCGCAAGGGATTCACCTTTGCTTGCAGTGTGAAAATGCTCGAGCAGAAAAGGGGTGACGTATTTTCCATCGATGCCTTCGCTGGCAGCATTTGCAAGGCCTGTTGCAAGGATTTCGTCATGACGTGCTTTAGGCATCTCTTTTTCAACTGGGTTCGCAACAATCAAAGCGTGGTTAGAGGTATGCAGAGATTTGCGCGCCTTGATAATAGAGGCGATTTCTTCAGCAGAATCAACGCGATGTTCGATTTCAAAACCTGAATCAGTCAAGTAAAAACCAGGAAAGCGATTAGTTTTATAACCAACAACACCAATAGCCAAAGTTTCTAAACGCTCTAAAGTTGCATGGACATCTAGAATTGATTTCACACCGGCGCATACAACGGTCATATCCAATGCAGATAGTGCAGTTAAATCGGCAGATTCATCAAAAGATTCATTTGCACCACGATGGACACCACCTAGGCCCCCAGTTGCAAAAACTTCGATGCCGGCAAAAGCTGCAAGATGTGCGGTTGCGGCAACTGTTGTTGCGGCGCTTTTTCCTAAAGCCACGATGATCGCTAAATCTCGGCTAGATGCTTTGTAAATATCATCGCGATTGGCAATTGCTTCTAGTTCGCCTGCTTCTAGACCTATGTGAATGACACCATCTAGGACGGCGATAGTTGCAGGAACCGCGCCACGCTTTCGAATGATCGATTCGCACTCTTTTGCTACTTCAAGATTTGAAGGTCGCGGTAGACCGTGGCTAATAATCGTAGATTCAAGGGCAACGATTGGCTTACCTTGCGCTAAAGCCTCAGAAACCTCGGTCGAATACTTAATTGCACCGTTCATGGGTCAACCTTAGCCGATGTAGTGAGAAGATATGAACGTGCATTTGTCGCAGATAACTCCATCGATCTTTTCTGCGTTGGGTTTATCAACGGCCCAAGACCTTTTATCAGTAGGACCCTCACCATTTGGGCGCGAGCTACTTTTTCTTATCGATGGCTTTGGTGCAGATGTAATAAATAACTATTCCGATGCGATGCCAACAATTTCACGGCTAACAAAATTTGGAACAGTTAAAACTTCTTTTCCGTCAACAACTGCAACATCTCTTGCCACACTAACAACTGGAACGCTACCCGGAGCACATGGAATGTTGGGTTATACGGTTCAAGTGCCACGAAGTGGTGGACGCATATTAAATGCCCTGAAATGGGATGAGCGAGTTGACCCTGTTAATTGGCAACCAGTACCAACTCTTTTTGAGCGAGCCGCAGCTGAAAATATAAATGTCACACATGTTGCGGCTAAAAGATATGAAAACACTGGCTTCACGCGCGCAGTGTTCCGTGGTGCTAAATACAAAGGTGCAAATGTTTCGACAGATTTAATCGCAGAGACCAGGGCCGCGTTAAAGGAAACACCATCATTTGTTTATTTATACGTTAATGATTTAGATGCAGCTGGCCACAGCGATGGGGTAGGCAGCGAAAAATGGTTAGCCGCACTTTCAATGATTGACCAGATGTTTGCTAACTTAATGAAAGAACTTCCTCAAGGTGTTCGAATTTGGCTGACTTCTGATCATGGAATGATCAATGTGGATGAAAAGATTGTGATTGGCCAGGACAATCCTTTATTAAATGGCGTAGCTGTGATCGGTGGCGAGCCTCGCGCACGACATATTTACCTCAACTCAGAATTAGATAGCCCGGGAGCTCGCCTAGAAGTTGCAGCCACTTGGCAAGAATTCTTAGGTAATCGCGCAACAGTTTTAACTAGAGAAAATGCGATTACACAAAATCTGTTTGGTGCTCAAATCAGCGCCGATGCCATCGATCGCATGGGCGAAGTTATTGCAATTGCGCAAAACAATGTTGTTTTATTAGATCCAGCACGAAGTGAAAAAGAAGGCGCAATGGTGGGACACCATGGTGGAGATAGTGAAATTGAATCCCAGGTTGGTCTATTAACTACAACGTTGAACTAATTACTGCTCTTCGGTTGGGTTAATACCAAACATAATTTCGTCCCAACTTG
>WLCU01000025.1 GCA_009705165.1 Actinomycetota bacterium
CCTCATGGTGTTGTCCTAGATGGAATCTTTGGGTTGCTCAATAACGTTGCCTGGACTTCATTTGGCCCATGTGCAGTTGATGGCTTCGAAGCTACTCGTGCTCGGCTTCAGGCAAAGTATGGGCATGTTTCCGTTTATTCTGTCGATAAGTTTCCACGAATGGTTGATTACGTAATTCCAAGTGGAGTGCGCATTGCAGATGCTGATCGAGTTCGCCTTGGCGCACATTTAGCATCAGGCACCACCGTCATGCATGAAGGTTTTGTTAACTTCAATGCAGGCACGCTGGGAACATCAATGGTCGAAGGACGTATTTCAGCTGGCGTAATAGTTGGCGATGGATCAGATATTGGTGGTGGTGCTTCAATTATGGGCACACTAAGTGGCGGCGGTAAAGAAGTTATTTCAATTGGAGAAAAATCTTTACTCGGCGCTAACTCCGGTTGTGGAATTTCTCTAGGTGATAATTGCGTGATTGAAGCTGGAACTTATGTAACTGCGGCATCTAAAGTCAGATTGCCTGATGGTGAAATCGTTAAAGCTGCGCAGCTTTCTGGCGCAGATAACCTATTGTTTCGCCGAAATTCTCTAGACGGGGCGCTTGAAGCAATTAATCGCACTGGTACTTGGGGCGGGCTAAATTCAATTTTGCACGCTAACTAAATCAAACCAAGCTGATGGAATCTTTGTTCTACTTCTAAATACTTCTCCGCGCAAGACCGCTTGAATTCCGCTACTAGATGTTGCTCGAATCTGTGCAACCGTGCCACTTTCATTTCTACTTAAGATTTCTAAAGTTACAACATCAGGAAGTAAAAAAGCTGTGGCTACAACATTTTGTGGAACTTCTCGTGACCATGAAACAAACCGTGGATTTAGTGCTAAATCTAATGATCCTGGGTCATCAACAATTTGCGTATATGCCTTATTGCTACCCCAAGCATTTACAGCTGACTCTGTTTTGCCACCTGTTGATGAGGAGAAATATGCAGTTATCGGTAACCCCGCTTGTGTAAGCGTTAATCCAGCTGTCCTAGTAACGGTTTCTTTCCAAACAGCTCCGTACTTCTTCTCAATTTCTTTGGCATATCCAATAAAACTTTGATCAGAAATTCCACCATAGAGTTCGCAATCGCAGGCTTTCTTATAGATTCCAGCCTTACTTAACGCATAAGAACGAGATGCGATTGCTTGCGCTTCAAGGGCAGCAACTGGCCAATATGAAGGCATCTCACTAACTCCCCATAAATATTCATCGGCTAATCGCACAGTGTTAGTGACTTCTAGCCGGTAACCAGAAACGGCCTTGACGGTTCTGACTTGGATTTGCCCGTAACGAAATTTTTGCGTTGTGCCTGAGTGAGTAACAGAAACAATTGCATCTGGACCGGCAAGATTTCGGGTTCCGCTCCACCTGAGAGTAAATATTTTATTAAGGTGAGTTATTGGCTCGGCTTTTCCGTTAGCGGTCTTGATTAATACTGAAGATCCAAGAATTGAAAGACTAATTGAAGTGCCATGACTAACTGGGTAAACATCTGTTTTATCCGAAATATCACCTGAATAAACCGAAATCAAACTATCTTTTGTCGCACTGGATATTTTTGCAGATGAAAGTAAGTGACCAATGTTTATTCGAACTAACTTTGAATCGTCAACACTTTCAATCTGAATATCCTTAAAGTAATACTGCAAAATCTCAATTGAAGTCTTTCCGTTTAGCGCCATTGAACGTGCGCCCATTTGGCTCAAGCCCACTCCGTGACCATAACCCGAACCTTGAATACTGAAAGTAGCTGGTGCATCAACGGCATGTGCCTCAGGAATTAGCGTGGTTAAAATTACTAAAAGAACTGAAAAAAACTTAGACATCCTCATCGATGGCTGCGCTCTTTCCTACCTGCAAAAACTCTTGATACGCATCGATAGTTTTGTTTGGTTCACCACGCTGAATGAGCTTGCCCTTATGTAGCCACGCTACATCGTTGCAAACATCGCGAAGTGTGGCCATGGCATGGCTAACTAAAATCAAGGCACGATCATCACTACGTAGTTCTTTAATACGGTTGAGTGACTTCTCTTTAAATTTGGCATCACCTGTACTTAGTGCTTCATCAACAATCAAAATATCTGGGCGCACAGTTGCCGCAACAGAAAATGCCAAACGCGCGAACATTCCCGAAGAATATGTTCGCATCGGTGCGTCAATAGCATCTTCTAATTCAGAGAAATCGGCGATTTCTTCAAAGTGACTGTCGATTTCATCGCGTGACATACCTGCAGCTAAACCACCTAAATAAACGTTGTCCCGCCCAGACATTGATGGATTAAAGCCAACACCAAGTGCTAACAATGTACTTACGCTTCCGTACACCTCTACGCGACCTTGTGTTGGTGGCAAAATTCCGGCAATTACACGCATGAGTGATGATTTACCAGCGCCATTTGTTCCGATTACACCTAGAACCTGTCCGTATTCAACATCAAGATTTACTTGATCAAGTGCGCGAATAACTCGAGTTTGTTTTGAACCACGACCTAAAGCTTTAGCACGAGCCTTTAATGTTGGTCTGCGATCAATTGCAGTTGTGTATGTAAGACCAAGGTTTCGTACAGAAACTGCAATCTCATTGGTCTTGTGTGTATTAGAGGCGGACAGCAAATTCACGCTCCCTTGAAAGGAAAAAATAAGTTCCGATAATAAAGATACCTACTGCCCAAGCCAGGGAAATTAATAAGTTCGACATAAGGGGAACCTGGCCATGGACAAGTGCGCGTGACCAACTATCTAATAGCGGAAACAGTGGGTTAAATAGTTCAATTGTTTTTAGCTTAGGCTTTAGATCGACTGCTTCATAAAGAATTGGAGAAAGATAGAGAAGGGTGCGCGTTAAGTACGGCAAGAAACTTGCGATATCTCTGAAATAAACATTTACACAAGAAATCGCTATTGCTAACCCAAGGGCTAACAAAATTGCAATGAGCAGAACTGGGATTGCCCACAACATTTCTACATCAAAAGGTAGACCTAGGATTGTGCGCATAACTAAGAAAACTGCCATGGTGGGTAAAAATTTAAATATGGCAATAACTACTGCAGAAAGTGGCAACATAATCCGAGGAAAAGCTGTATTTAGGATTAAACGTTGACCTGCGGTAACAGATTTCACGCCGCCCGTTAATGAATTCGCAACTAGGTAAAATAGAAAAAGTGCCGCAGTTAGATGTGCATATCTAGTTTTATCCGAAGAGCCGCTAATAATGATGATCAGGAAAAAATAGACGCCAGATAAAAGCAAGGGATTAAGAACTAGCCACATTTGGCCAAAGACTGAATCAAAATGCTGTTCGCGCAGTTCAGAACGTGAATATTCAGCGACAAATGTGCGGCGCGACCAGAGAGATTTCCAATAACGACCTAATGGCGGCAGGCCAGCACGAAATGGCTCGTATACCTGCAGCGGGTTGCTCACGGTCGTAAGGCTACCTTAGCCGCCAATGACTTTGGTGATGTTAGAAAGCCAGTGCCCCATGTCATATGCATAGTAAGCAAAATAAGTGGCAGAGAGACAAACTCTGCAAGTGATTTGCCAATACGTGCCGACGCAATCAAAATGAAAAGCGCATAAACGAGTGCAGGAATAAAAAAGAATGAGGAAATGAGAGTTCCTAGAATTAAGGAAATCGCGACGCCAAGAACCGTAATTGGTGGAGCTAAATATCTGTAATTAATTGTTCCTTCATGTCTGCGCGATACAACTCGGCGCCAACGCCCATATTCAAAATACTGCTTGGCCAGAGACTTCACGGTTCCACGAGGTCGGTAAGTCACAATTAAACGAGGGTCGAAATAAATAACTCCGCCAGCAGCTCTTAGGCGAAAATTTAACTCCCAATCTTGCGCACGTGTAAATCTCTCATCAAAGGATCCCGCGGCAATTAACGCTTCTTTTCTAAAAGCCCCGAGGTACACGGTGTCTACTGCCCCTGCATGCCCACCTGTATGAAAACGAGAAGCTCCAACTCCTAGCGGGCTACGCATTGCACGCGCAACAGATTTTTCAAAAATGCTGTGACCTTCGGCAGCCATCATGCCGCCAACGTTTACAGCTCCGCTTTGATTTAGAATCTCAAAGACAAGTGAAAGATAATTATTGGGAATCTTTGAGTGCCCATCTACCCGAACAATTATTGAGTACTTTGATGCAGCAATTGCTAAATTCAATCCAGCTGCAGTTCGCCCCGAAGGATTTGAAATCACGACAACTCTGGAATCTTTAACGGCGAGCGCAGCTGCAATTTTTTCAGTGCCATCATGTGAGGGTCCAACTGCCAGGATTACTTCAAATAATCCTGTGAAATCCTGCGCAAGAATCGCATTCACAGCCTCTTCTAAATATTTAGCTTCGTTGAGAACTGGCAGGATTACGGAGATTTCCCGCTTCGGTGAGCCATATAACTCAATTGCTGATGTCGTCATAACCCCCTCACCGTATCGTCCAAGTAGTCTTACCCGGTGAGAGCGACGCGACCTATACGGATTATTACCTCACTTTCCCTTGCCGTAATCGCTTTGTCTGCATTTTCATGGCTAGGTCTGGGTCAAGTTAGTAGCGCACTTAACCGCGTGGATGTATTTGGCTCACTTAAAAAACGTCCTGACAAGCCATCGACTGCGCTTAATTACTTACTCGTTGGATCTGATACTCGAGAAGGTTTAACTAAAGAGCAATCCAGATTATTGCGTGTAGGAACAACACAAACCGCAGCTGGTGCGCGTTCAGACACGATGTTATTGGTCCACATAAGTAAGGCCCGTGACAAAGCAACGATTATTTCAATTCCGCGAGATTCCCTTGTCACAATTCCTGAACATGTGTCATCGTTGAATAAGAAAACTATTGTTCCAGCTGCCCTTGGAAAGATTAACGCCGCCTTCGCTTGGGGTGGAGCTCCTTTATTGATTCAGACAATTGAACAAGAAACTAATGTAAAAATTGATCACTACATTGAAATTGGTTTTGCTGGTTTTGCCGGAATGGTCGATGCTCTAGGTGGTATTGATGTTTGTACTAAAAAAGATATTGATGACCCAAAGAGCCACTTGGTTTTAAGCGCAGGCATACATACGTTGAGCGGAATAGAAGCGCTTAAATATGTTCGAACTCGTGACTTTGATGGCATGGGCGATTTAGGGCGTATGCAACGTCAACAACAGTTTATGAGTGCAGTGCTGCGCAAAGTGACAAGCACCGGAGTTTTGCTTAATCCAATTAAATTACTTAATTTCTTCAATGCTGCAATTGCAACAGTTCAAACTGATTCCCAACTCAATCGCAACGATTTAATCACTTTGGCTAAACAGCTAAAGAATTTGTCGCCAACAAAAGTTCGAACGCTGACTATTCCCCTAGGAAATTCAAATGCCCGAGTCGATGGTCTTGGATCGGTAGTAACGTGGGATTCGGAGTTAGCCCCAGATTTATTTAATCGAATTCGCCAAGATTTACCTCTAGTTGATTTAGTCACCCCCTCACCCTCGGCATCATCTTCGGCATCTCCATCAGCATCTCCGACCATTATTGATAAGTTCAAGACTCGCACCGCTGATGAAAATCCATGCGGAGCGCTGAAGTAAACTCTCGCCCATGACTTTGACTCTCTCGGTAGTTGGCTGTGGTTACTTAGGTGCAACCCATGCAGCTTGTATGTCTTCGCTAGGTTTTACTGTTATTGGCGTTGATACAGATCCAAATAAAGTCGAAATGCTGCAAAATGGCGAGCTACCGTTTTATGAACCAGGTCTAGACACTTTGCTAGCCCAAGAGATGAAAACAGGTCGCCTCTCATTTACGACAGATTTTTCAGCAGTAAAAGATGCTGATGTTCACTTTGTCTGTGTGGGCACTCCCCAAAGCAAAGATGGATTAGCTGCCGATCTGACTTATGTTCGATCTGCAGTTGAAGCGATTGCTCCCTATTTAAAAGATGGTTCACTTGTAGTTGGAAAATCAACTGTTCCAGTAGGTACAGCGCAATCTCTGCGCGAGCAGCTAGCTAAAAATGCACCGCAAGCAGATTTAGCTTGGAACCCAGAATTCTTACGTGAAGGTTTTGCAGTTGAAGATACTTTGACACCTAACCGTTTAGTTGTCGGAGTAGCTAATGATCGTGCCGAAGTAATCTTGAAAGAAGTGTATGAGTCAATAATTGCACTTGGAACTCCTTGGATTCGTGCTGATCTACCAACTGCAGAACTAGTTAAAGTTGCTGCCAACTCATTTCTTGCCACGAAGATTTCTTTTATCAATGCAATGGCTGAAGTTTGCGAAGCTGCAGGCGGTGATGTCACAGTACTTGCACAAGCTATTGGTTATGACCCACGTATTGGAAATAAATTCTTACAAGCAGGAATTGGTTTTGGTGGTGGGTGTTTGCCCAAGGATATTCGAGCATTTATGGCTCGCGCCGAAGAACTGGGCGCAAAGCAAGCACTTGAATTCTTGCGTGAAATCGATGCAATTAACTTACGTGCCCGCCAACGTGTCATTGATGTTGTTCGCAGCGAACTATCCGAGGATTTAACCCAGTACAAAATCGCAGTGCTTGGCGCAACGTTTAAGCCAGATAGTGATGATGTTCGTGACTCCCCCGCACTTGATATCGCTGCCCAGTTACAGGCAGCTGGTGCAACAGTTGTTGTTCATGACCCCAAGGGAATCGAACCAGCACGCAAGCGTTTTCCAAATCTTGAATACGCACAAGTTATTACGGACGCAGTAAAAGGCGCTGATTTATTGCTGCATTTAACTGAATGGAAGGAATATCGCGCAATCGATCCTTCAGCAATTTCGGCGCTAGTTAAGAACAAAATTATTATTGATGGAAGAAACATGTTAGACCGCGAACTTTGGCGTAAATCTGGTTGGAAATTCCACGCGCTAGGACGCACAGATTAACGAACAAGCAACAATTGATTTAGTCCTTGCAATGAAAACTTGGGCTGTTGTTGGCCTTGGAAATAACCCAGAGCGCGCAGCTTTTGGTGTTGCAAAGTTACTTCAAGAAAAAGGTCATCGAATAATTCCGGTATATCCCCGCGCGGAAATTGTGCACGGTGAAATTGGATATAAAACACTTTCTGAAATTGAAGTTCCGGTTGACGTCGTTGACTGCTTTGTTAATTCAACTCATGTTGGAAAAGTTGTCGATGAAGCAATTGCTATTGGGGCAAAAGCGGTCTGGTTACAACTAGATGTAATTGATCATGAAGCGGTAGCCAGAGCTGAAGCCGCTGGTTTGCTGACAATCATGGATCGATGTCCTGCGATTGAGTATAGAAAGAAAGCTTAGAATCCGGTTTTCAGATTTCGACGGGCGTTCAAATTTGCGCCTTTAGCTTTAGCTTCTTCATTAATTTCTTTTAATCCAGTTGCAACTTTGGAATTTATTGCACTATCTGAAACACCTAAAATACGCGCAGCTAATAGCGCTGCATTCTTTGCATTTCCAACACCTACGGTTGCCACAGGTATTCCCGCGGGCATTTGAACTATTGAAAGTAAAGAGTCCATGCCATCTAAATTTTTCAAAGCAACCGGCACACCAATAACTGGCAGAGTTGTTAATGATGCGACCATTCCAGGCAGATGAGCAGCTCCGCCTGCGCCAGCGATAATCACTTTAAAGCCTTTGCTTTGTGCGCTTTGGGCAAACTCAACCATCTCAAGGGGCATGCGATGCGCTGATACAACTTCTGCTACATAAGAAATTCCGAGATCATCCAAAATCTTTGCTGCATCTTCCATTACTGGCCAGTCAGAATCAGATCCCATGATGATTGCTACATCACTCATCGATTTCTCCGCTCATGTAATCAAGTGCGTGCTGAACTTCTTGGACTAATTCTACGACGTTATTTCCAAGCAGATTTACATGGCCAATCTTGCGGCCAGGACGTACTTCCTTCTTGTAGTGATGAAATTTAAGCGCAGGCGTTCGGGCCATTAAGTGTAAATATGGTCGATACATATCCTCTTTGTCTCCGCCCAGAATATTTCCCATGACTGCATATTCAGAGGTCATTGCAGGATTACCAAGTGGAAGATCTAGCACCGCACGCAAGTGTTGCTCGAATTGACTAGTAATTGAACCTTCTATCGTCCAATGTCCAGAGTTATGTGGACGCATTGCAAGTTCATTGACATATAAATTTTCGCCTTTAACAAATATTTCAACGGCCATAACTCCAACTACGCCAAGCTCGTGTGCGATATCTAAAGCCAATTTCTGTGCTTGTTCGCTCATCTGTGAAGTTAGTTGCGGTGCCGGAGTAATTGTCATCGTGCAAATTCCATCGCGCTGGACCGTCTGTGTGGGTGCCCACGTAGTTGCTTGTCCGTGTGGAGATCTTGCGACCATGACCGCTATTTCATAATCAAAATCGACAAGCTCTTCTACAAGTACTTTGCCTATTTCTTTCAGAATCATTTCAAGTTCTGCCGAGTTTTCTACTTTCCATACACCTCGGCCGTCATACCCGCCAGATATTGCTTTTGCGATTACAGGAAATGACTTAATTTCTTCGGCATTGCTAACGGTTTGGTGCGACGGAGCAGGAAAATTACTTAAGCGATCGCGCATTGCCGCTTTATTCTGCGAAAAAATAAAACTTTCAGAGCTTGGTCGTACAACTACGCCGTCTGCCTCAAGTGCTTTGATAATACTTAATGGAATAAGTTCGTGTTCAAAAGTTATGACATCACACTTCTTTGCAAATGCTCTGACAGTTTCTAAGTCTCTGAAATCTCCCACAATATGGTGAGTAATTTGCGCTGCACTGTCATTTGAATCATTTGCGAGTAAGAGAAGATTTACACCTAACGCTTCGGCGGGTGCGATACTCATTCGTGCCAATTGGCCAGCACCAATAATCCCGACTGTTGGAAAACGCTTGCTCACCGGCTTATCGTAGATGAACTACATCGCCGGCTTGAACATGGCTGCCGGAATCCAGAATCAGCTCACCGCGTGCAGAGATTCCAACTGCTAATCCCTTTTCTATCTCTTCATTTGGGTAGTGAATCTGCACCCTTGACCCAATACTTGCGCTGAGATCTTTATAGAGCTCAGTAACGGAATCACCTCCTTGATCCCAAAGCGTAAAATTCTTTTCAAATTCGGTTAGTACGTCACAAAGTAAATGATTTCGATCAAATCCTGTTGCACCTTCAATTGCAAGTGATGTGGCAGTAGGGACTGGAAGTTCATCTTGACGCATTCCTACGTTGATTCCAATCCCAATTACAACATTTTCACCAACAATTTCAGCAATTAGCCCACATACTTTTTTCTCATTAATCAGCACATCGTTTGGCCACTTAACTTTTGCATTAAATTTATTGAGAGCCTGTGCAACTGAAGCTCCAGCCATGAGGGCAATCCAACCCCAATCATCTTTATTACGTTTTGGTGTAATGACAAAGGAAAAAAGTAGTGCGGAATTTTTTGGCGCTTCAAATGTGCGGGACATTCTGCCGCGACCTGCGCTTTGATAATTAGCTGTGATCACATCACCCGGACGTGCTTTACCTTCACGCACCAACTGGGCCAAATCATTTTGCGTCGATGCGGTGACATCAACCACGCTTACTCGCCAGTACTGCGTAATGGATGCGTTGATAATTGAATTATCAAGCGCCGCTCTTAGCATTTCAACGTCCACGACATGTACCGTAGGGGTATGAGCCGTGATCTGCATACAACTGCCGGAAAAATTGAAGATCTTCGTGCGCGTATTGAGGAAGCCGTTCACGCTGGCTCAGCTCGCGCAGTAGAAAAGCAACATGCAAAGGGCAAGAACACCGCCCGTGAGCGTATTGAAATGTTGGTCGATGCCGATTCATTTACCGAAATAGATGAATTTGCCCGCCACCGCTCAACACAATTCGGCATGGAAAATAATCGCCCATACGGTGATGGAGTTGTCATTGGTACGGCAACAGTCGATGGCCGACCAATCGCTTTGTATTCTCAGGATTTCACAATCATGGGTGGTTCACTCGGTGAAGTTCATGCAGAAAAAATCGTAAAGATTGCAGAGTTTGCACTTAAAAGCGGTATCCCGTTAATTGGAATTAATGATTCTGGTGGCGCACGTATCCAAGAAGGTGTTGCATCTCTTGCTGGCTACGGAAAGATCTTCAGACTCAACACCCGATCTTCAGGAGTTATCCCACAGATTTCGTTAATTCTTGGACCATGTGCGGGTGGTTCTGCTTACTCACCTGCGCTCACTGATTTCACAGTCATGGTTAATGAAACTTCCCACATGTTTATCACTGGGCCAGATGTTATTAAGACAGTTACTGGTGAAGAAGTTGGCATGGAAGAGCTCGGCGGTGCCCGAACA
>WLCU01000026.1 GCA_009705165.1 Actinomycetota bacterium
AATTGTTGAAGCTAATGCTTTTCCATCCAGAATTTGTGCGCTCATAGCACCTATCCTAATCGCCCTTTAGGCGTGAGAGAAGTGACGTACGCCTGTGAAGAACATCGCAATACCGGCAGATTTAGCTGCTGCAATGACTTCTTCATCGCGAACGCTTCCACCTGGTTGCACTATTGCAACCACACCGGCATCAAGCAAAATTGAAAGACCATCTGCAAAAGGAAAAAATGCATCGCTGGCTGCAACGCTTCCTCTTACGCGATCACCCGCGCGTGCAACTGCAAGCCGAGCCGAATCAACGCGGTTAACCTGGCCCATTCCAATTCCTACTGATGCAGTATTTTTCGCTAATAAAATCGCGTTGCTTTTAACACTTCGCACACTCCGCCAAGCAAATTCAAGATCTTTCAGAGTCTGCACATCAACTGGACCACCAGAAACTTGTTGCCAATTCTCTGGAGAATCTCCCGGCGCATTAATCAAATCGGTATCTTGGAGCAAAATGCCGCCAGATACTGGGCGTAGTTCCACATCTGAAATTGTTGGGATTTCACATTTAAGAATTCTGATATTCGCTTTTTTCTTTAAAATTTCAAGTGCATCTTCATCATAATCAGGTGCAATTAGTACTTCAGTGAATACTTCAGAAAGTGGAGTTGCCATCGCTAGATCTACTTTTCTGTTAGCTGCAACGACTCCACCAAAAGCAGAAATTGGATCACATTCATGTGCATGCTGATATGCAACTGCAACACCAAGTGCGCACACTGCTATTCCGCAGGGATTTGCATGCTTCATTATTGCTACCGCAGGATCACGGTGATCTAAGACCGCCCGCCAGGCAGATTCGGCATCGGTATAGTTATTAAAAGACATCTCTTTACCGTGAAGTTGAACCGCGTTAACAATGCCAGCAGGTCCGCCGGAATATATGGCCGCATTTTGATGTGGATTTTCACCGTAACGTAAAGTATTTTCTCGATGCCAGATGCGACCGAACCATCCTGGAAGTTTTTCGTCGCTGCCTAGCCAATTAGCAACTGTTAAATCGTATTCGGCAGTTGTTCTAAAGGTTTCAAGGGCTAATTGACGGCGTTCATCAAACGTAAAACCCCCAGCTTTAACCGATGCAAGCAGTTGGTCATATTGGGAAGTCTGACAAATAACGGCGACTGAGCCATGGTTTTTGGCTGCTCCGCGTAACATCGATGGGCCACCGATATCTATCTGTTCAATACATCCAGCAAAATCAGTACCTGAAGCGATTGTTGCTGCAAACGGGTAAAGGTTAATTACTACTAAATCAAATGGTTCAATATCTAATTCTTTAATTGCATCTAAGTGTTCAGGGTTATTTTGATCCGCCAGAATTCCAGAGTGCACACGGGGGTGCAAGGTCTTAACGCGTCCCCCCATAATTTCAGGAAAACCTGTGTATTGACTGACTTCGGTAACCGCAATTCCTGCAGCTTGAAGATTCTTAGCAGTTGATCCCGTGGAAAGTATTTCTACGCCAGCATTACTAAGAGCTGCACCAATTTCTAACAAACGGTCTTTGTCGTAAACACTGAGCAGTGCTCTGCGAATTTTCTTACGTTCAGACATTGCGCTCCAAAGTTGGAAGTATCAGGGCGATGGTCGCAACAATGAGACCGCGTTCAACTTTCTTAATTCTCTCATGAAGGGTTGCTTCGTCATCACCTGGCAGAACCGGGACCTGCATCTGGGTGATGATTGGTCCTGTATCAACTCCATCATCAACCCAGTGAACCGTTGTCCCCGTAACTTGCACGCCTGCAGCAAGTGCATCACGAACTGCATGCGCGCCAGGAAAATCAGGAAGCAGCGCTGGATGGCTATTGATTGTTGGAAACCTTTGCACAAATTCAGGTGGCAAGATTCGCATAAATCCAGCACTTACAACTAAATCTGCTTTGTATTGGGCCACTGCTTCAATAATTTCTTTGTTCCATATTTGGCGAGAAGCCCCAACTTCAATTACTTTACTTTGGATTCCAGATTTATTAGCTCGTGCAAGTACTTGAGCCGAGCTAACATCACTAATCACTGCAACTATTTCAATATCGAGTTCAGTTGCATCAATAATCGCCTGTGCCAAAGTTCCTGAACCAGAAGCCAAAATTACTACGCGATGCGTCATCGCCGTCTTCCAAGACGTGGAAGAAAAAGCCCCAAAACAGCGCCAAGACCCAGTTCGGCCGCGATAGACAGCGGGAATTTCCAGACGGAAACGCCAACAGCAGACATTGCTTCAGAAAATAACGATCCACTTGCTGCAAAAGCTACTACAAATAAAATCAGAGTTGAAAACACAAGTGACTGAACAAGAATTCTTGTACTAAGTGCAACTGTCCAATTAACTATCAACGCTCCAGTAAGAACCACTATCAAAATTCCAAATAGAGCTATTGAGAATTTCTCTGTCGGCAAAGCCCCTAATAATGGGAATGCTGGAATTGCATTCAATTGAAAGTTCCAAGGAGCTACGAGTGTGTCTGCACCAACTGCAAAACCTGTTCCAGAAAAATACCCCAAAACTGCAACCACGGCATTTGGAATATAAACAATATTTAGCAGTAACAATAAAAGGCCACCAAAAATACCTGGCTGTAAAACAACGGTGAGCGTCTTGACCGTATGGAGATGAGTAAAAATCGAAATACCTAAAACAATTGAGGCGATACCGAGCAAGAGTGCAATAGCTCGTGACCCATAAAGTACGGCTTGACCAAACATAATGCGGCGGCCGACTGTAGCTGAAGTAATTAAAACCAAAGGTAGAACAAAAATTGGCGCCATATACCAAACGGGTTTAATTGCAGTTGTAGCTGAAAAATAGGATAAAAGCATTGCGGCAATTGTGTATTGAACCGCAAAGAGAATGCGAGCAAGTGATATCAATGAACTGTCATGATCTAGTCGATCAACAATTCTTGTCATTGCATTTCTAATCGCAAGCACTGGAAAAATAACCGCACCGATCGGTAAGTACGACAAAAGCGCGGGAGTATTTGCTGGAGGTAGCAATAAATTAAAAGGAACATGATGGGCACCGAGCCAAATCCATAACGCGGCTCGTAGTGGGACTCCCGTGTTTCCAGTGGTGCTCCCAGCTGTAGCCCACGCAATAAGAGCTACAAATGAAATTGGTAGCAAAATAAGCGCGATACTGCGCACGACTTGGGCCAATGTGGTTCCAAGTACGCGCCCGAACATGTTTTAGCGGCCTAGAATCGCGCGCAGCAAACGCGCGGTTTCACTTGGAGTTTGCCCAACTTTCACCCCTGCAGCTTCAAGTGCATCTTTTTTAGCCTGCGCAGTTCCTGATGAACCAGAAACAATTGCACCAGCATGTCCCATAGTTTTTCCCTCTGGCGCAGTAAATCCGGCAACGTATCCAACGACTGGCTTAGTTACATACTCTGCAATGAAAGCTGCGGCACGCTCTTCAGCATCGCCACCGATTTCTCCAATCATTACGATCGCAGTTGTTTCAGGATCATCTTGAAAAGCTTTCAGACAGTCAATATGCGTTGTGCCAATTACTGGATCTCCGCCAATACCAACTGCAGTACTAAATCCAATGTCGCGAAGTTCATACATCATTTGGTAAGTAAGAGTTCCTGATTTTGAAACTAAACCAATTGGTCCCGCCCCAGTGATATCTGCCGGAATAATCCCGATATTTGATTTTCCTGGGCTAATTAATCCTGGACAGTTAGGCCCAACAATGCGAGTTGTTCCTTTGGTTAATGAATATGCGTAAAAACTTGCAGAGTCATGAACTGGTATGCCTTCAGTAATTACTACTACTAGCGGCATAGCTGCATCAATTGCATCAATGACGGCAGCTTTTGCAAACTTAGGTGGAACAAAAACAACTGATGCATTTGCACCTGTTGCACTCATTGCCTCGGCAACGGTGTTAAACACAGGAAGCTGGTGGCCATCTATATCTATAACCTGTCCGCCTTTACCAGGAGTTACTCCACCAACGATTTTTGTGCCAGATGCCAACATACGGCGAGTGTGCTTGGTTCCTTCAGAACCTGTCATTCCTTGCACAATAACTTTTGTATTTTCATTTAGGAAGATAGACATTTATTTGGCCGCCAATTCTGCAGCGCGATTAGCTGCTCCATCCATAGTGTCGAGCTGCTGTACTAGTGGGTGTGCCGCTTTATCCAAGATTGCTCGACCTTCAACAACGTTGTTGCCATCAAGGCGCACAACAATTGGCTTTGTAGCTTTTGAGCCAAGTAATTCAAGGGCTTGGACGATTCCAGTTGCAACTGCGTCGCATGCTGTGATTCCACCGAACACATTTACAAAAACACTTTTTACATCTTTATCGCCAAGAATAATTGAGAGACCATCGGCCATAACTTGTGCAGATGCGCCACCGCCGATGTCTAGGAAGTTAGCAGGGCGAACTCCACCATGTTTTTCTCCGGCATAAGCCACAACATCAAGTGTGCTCATTACAAGACCGGCACCATTTCCGATGATTCCAACTTCGCCATCAAGTTTTACGTAGTTAAGACCTTTTTCTTTCGCTGCGGCCTCGAGTGGATTTTCTGCAGCTTGGTCAATTAATGCCTCATGATCGGGTTGACGAAAATCGGCATTGTCATCAAGGGTGACTTTGCCATCGAGTGCAATAACTTTGCCATCCTTGGTCTTAACCAATGGATTTACTTCAACCAAAGTTGCATCTTCTGATTGGAAAACTTCCCATAATTTAACCAGCACGTGTGCAACTTGATCGGCAACATCTGCCGGAAAATTTGCAGCCTTAATAATCTCGGCAGCTTTTGTTGGGCTAATTCCATCAACGGCAGATACTGGAACTTTTGCAAGTTTTTCAGGCGCAGTATGTGCAACTTCCTCAATATCCATTCCGCCAGAAACCGATGCCATAACTAAAAATGTACGGTTTGAACGATCAAGCAAAATCGCTAAGTAGTATTCAGCTTCGATTGGAGCCGCTGCTGCAATCATCACAGTGCGAACTTCGTGGCCTTTAATATCCATTCCAAGTATTGCGCCGGCTTTTTCACGAGCATCAGCTGGATTTTCGGCAAGTTTTACTCCGCCTGCTTTTCCACGGCCTCCAACTTTTACTTGGGCCTTTACAACTACTTTGCCACCAATCTTTGTTGCTGCAGCTTCTGCTTCGTCGGCAGTTGTTGCTATTGCCGCAGCTAAAACAGGTACCCCATGCTTTTCAAAGATATCGCGAGCTTGATATTCAAATAGATCCACGTATCGCTCCACATCGTAATTAGGGCTTAATCCTAGAGCTTCTCAACGGGTGCATAGCGCAGCAGTAATCGCTTCTCGCCATACTGGCCAAAGTTAATTGTGGCTTCGGCCTTATCCCCTTCGCCTGCAACTGCCACAACGGTGCCCAAACCAAATGTGTCATGTGACACACGCTCACCAATAGAAAGCGTTACTCCAGAAATCTTCTTTCCAGTTGCACGAGGTGGTGGCGCAGTTGCAACGCGCGATTTTCGGACAAGTGATGGAGATAAAGATGTAGAACTTTGATTGCGCCATTCGATTACATCCTCTGGGATCTCATCCAGAAAACGTGACGGTGGATTGTAATTAGGCGCTCCCCATGTAGATCGATATTCGGCACGCGAAATATATAAACGTTGGCGCGCACGAGTTAAACCGACATAAGCAAGTCTGCGTTCTTCTTCAATTTCATCTTTTTCACCTAGCGTGCGTGAATGCGGGAAGATTCCATCTTCCATCCCAGTTAAAAACACCGTTGGAAACTCAAGACCCTTTGCTGTGTGAAGCGTCATCATCGTTACAACGCCACCATGATCTTCGCCTTCTGGAATTTCATCAGCATCGGCAACCAGAGAAACTTTCTCCAGAAATCCGGCCAATGAAATTTCTTCATCTTCACCTAAATCTTCAAAAGGTCGCTCTTCATACTCCATCGACACTGCAACAAGTTCTTTAAGGTTTTCTACACGGACTTCATCTTGTGGATCCGTACTATCTGCTAGCTCCTTAAGTAAACCTGATTGCTCGAGGGCTGCTTCGACAATTACTGAAGGTCTAGTTTTTGCTTCAACTAAAACATTAAGGGCGCTAATCATTGCCGTAAATTCATTAATGGATTGCGCCGCGCGTGCCGGTAAGCCTGGAGCTTCATTGCAGCGCAATAGTCCTTGCCAGAAAGAAAGTGAATGGGTTTTAGCAAAAGCATCTATGTAGTCCAGAGAAGTGTCACCGATTCCTCTTTTTGGGATATTGATAATCCGACGAAGTGATATCTCATCCTCAAGATTTGCAAGTACGCGCAGGTAGGCAAGTAGATCTTTTACTTCGCGCCGTTCGTAAAAACGAAGACCACCAACTACTTTGTAAGGCAGGGCATTTCGCATAAAAACTTCTTCAAAGACGCGAGATTGGGCGTTGGTTCGATAGAAAATGGCGGTGTCCCCGGGTTGTGATTTGGATTCTTTTTGTAACTGCCTAATTTCATCGGCGATAAAAATCGCTTCATCGTGTTCGCTTTCAGCAACATATCCAACAAGTGGTGCACCAGATCCGGCATCAGACCAAAGGTTTTTCTCCTTACGGCTTTCATTTCGCGTAATCACTGCATTGGCAGCGTTTAGAATATTTTGGGTAGATCTATAGTTTTGTTCGAGCAAAACTGTTGTTGCATTTGGATAATCAAGTTCAAACTGCAAAATATTTCGAATCGTTGCCCCGCGGAAACCATAAATACTTTGATCAGCATCACCAACTACGCATAATTCGGCGGATGCCATGCCTTCGGTTTCGGTCCCGACTAACTCTTTAACCAAAATATATTGCGCATGATTTGTATCTTGATACTCATCGACTAGTACATGACGAAAGCGCGATCTAAAACGGGCTTTGGCTTCGGGATAGCGCTGGAGAACTTCAACGGTTTTTAAGATTAAATCATCAAAATCCATAGCATTTGCGCGCTGTAATCGTTGTTGATACACGGAGTAAACATCGGCCACTACTTGCTCAAATTGATTGCTGGCAGCATTTACATAATCTTGCGGTCCAAGAAGTTCGTTCTTTGCATTTGAAATCATGGATTGAAATTGACGTGCCGGATATCGCTTGGCATCTAAGTTGAGTTCTTTGGCAACTATTGTGATGAGTCGTAGTGAATCTGCTGAATCATAAATTGAAAAAGAGTTGCTGTAACCTAATCGGACTGCCTCTTGACGCAGAATTCGAACACAAGCAGAGTGAAAAGTTGAAACCCACATTGATTTTGCAATTGGGCCGACTAATTCGCCAACACGTTCTTTCATTTCGCCAGCGGCTTTATTTGTAAAAGTAATTGCCAATATTTGATATGGGGCAACATTTCGGCGAGACATTAAATAAGCAATTCGCCGCGTCAAAACTCGAGTTTTGCCAGAACCTGCACCAGCAACAACTAATAAAGGCCCACCAGAGTGAGTAACGGCCTCTGCCTGCTGGGGATTGAGTCCGGCTAGCAGCGGATCAGTACTCGTCATAGTGGTGAGTCTATTAGGCTTACCGACATGGAACCGATTGCCGATAGTGAGATCAAGCGAGTCTTGGTCATAAGTGCCCACCCAGATGATTCCGATTTCGGCGCATCAGGAACAATTGCCCAATGGGTAAAAAAAGGCATTCATGTTTCGTATGTCTTTTGCACTAATGGTGATCAGGGCGGCGAAGAATCTGGATTTACTAAAGAAGAAATGCCTGCAATTCGCCAACGTGAACAACGCGCGGCCGGAGAAGCAATTGGTGTTACTGACATAACTTTCTTGAACTATGTAGATGGACACTTAGAACCAACACTTGGTCTGCGAAAAGATTTAGTACGACAGATTCGTAAATCGCAGCCCGATCGAATGGTGTGCCAAAGCCCGGAAAGAAACTGGGATCGCATCGGTGCAAGCCATCCTGACCACTTAGCTGCTGGTGAGGCATCAATTCAAGCGGTCTACCCTGATGCGCGAAATCCTTTTGCTTTTACCGATTTGATGGAAAAAGAAGGTCTGCAGCCATGGCGTGTTAAAGAAGTTTGGATGAGCGGATTTTCACAGCCTGATCATTTTGTAGATATCACTGACACCTTTGATTTAAAGATTAAAGCACTGCATGCCCACGCATCACAAACAGCACACAACAAAGAGCTTGAAACCATGGTCCGCGAATGGGGTCAACGAAATGCTGGTATCGGTGGTTTGCCTGAAGGTCGAATTGCTGAAGCATTTAAAATAGTTAATACAAATTAATTATTTAACGCTTACTTTTCTCATTTCAATTGGCTGAATTGGAAACCCATCGTTGGTGTAATACGGCTTGTTGTCAGTTCCATTGATTTTGTATGCACCAACCACGCCTACTTTGTTAAGTAGATCAAGACCCTTAGTTATCTTGCCCCAGATCGTGTAATCAGAGCCTAATTGGGTGTCTTTGTAGACTAGGAAAAATTGGCTTCCGTTAGTGCCTTTCCCGGCATTAGCCATTGCAACTGTGCCCGCTGGATAGTTATTAGCTTTATATTCAGGAAGGTTTTCTTCCTTATAGCCCTTCCAACCCGTTGGATTTCCAGAACCAGTTGCACTTGGATCTCCGCACTGTAAAACAAATAGACCTTCAGTCGTGAGTCTGTGACAGTACGTTAAATCAAAATATTTTGCTTTTGCTAGTGCAGACATTTTTGTAATTGTTAGAGGCGCTTTTGACGTCAACAATGAAATTACAATTTGCCCGCAATTAGTTTCAATTGTCATTGTCTTAGGAAGCGATTTAGCAATAGTCATCGGCTCTTTGACCGTAGCTGGCGTATGTGCTTTGGCTGTAGGTTTCGAGCAGCCCGGAACCGAAATTGGTTTAGTTGCAGCTTGAACTGGTGCAACTATAAAAAGAGTTAAAAGAGCAACTGATACAGCTATTGTTAATTTCTTCACGCTTATTCCCATTCAATCGTTCCCGGTGGTTTACTTGTTACATCTAAAACTACACGATTTACTTCGCGAACTTCATTAGTAATTCGAGTTGAAATCTTTTCGAGAACTTCATAGGGCACACGTGACCAGTCTGCAGTCATTGCATCTTCACTTGAAACTGGCCGCAAGACAATCGGGTGTCCATAAGTTCGGCCATCTCCTTGAACTCCAACGCTTCTAACATCGGCAAGTAAAACAACGGGGCATTGCCAAATATCACGGTCAAGGCCGGCAGCTTTTAATTCAAAGCGAGCAATTGCATCGGCTTCTTGCAAAATATCTAGGCGCTCCTGCGTGACTTCACCAATTATTCGGATTCCAAGGCCTGGGCCAGGAAAAGGTTGTCGCCAAACGATTTCTGAAGGAAGTCCAAGTTCAATTCCAACTTGGCGGACTTCATCTTTAAACAAAGTTCGAAGAGGTTCAATTAAGGTGAACTTTAAATCATCTGGAAGTCCACCAACATTGTGGTGCGACTTAATATTTGCAGTCCCGGTTCCACCACCTGATTCGACTACATCTGGATACAACGTGCCCTGCACTAAGAATTCGACATCTCCCCCAGCGGCAATCTCGCGGGCAGCGCTTTCAAATGATCTAATAAATTCACGGCCGATAATTTTTCGCTTTTCTTCAGGATCTGTAACACCTTTGAGCGCATCTAAGAACTGCTCCTTGGCATCAATAACTACTAGCTGAACTCCAGTGGAAGCAACAAAATCGCGTTCGACTTGTTCGGCCTCACCTTTACGTAAAAGTCCATGATCGACAAAAACGCAGGTTAATTGTTTGCCCACTGCGCGTTGAATGATTGCTGCAGCAACTGCAGAATCAACCCCGCCAGAGAGTCCACAAATAACCCGCTTTGAACCAATCACTTGCTTGGCTTTAGTAATTTCAGTTTCTGCAATATTTGCAGTTGTCCATGTTGGATCACAAAGTGCGATATTAACTAACCAGTTTTGTAATATCGCTTGACCATATTGACTATGAAGAACTTCTGGATGAAATTGCACACCTGCTAACGCACCAGTTGCGTCTTCAAAAGCGGCAATTGGG
>WLCU01000027.1 GCA_009705165.1 Actinomycetota bacterium
AACCGGCAGCGCCTTCATCAAATACTCCGTATATATAGTGCGAAATGGGCGCCACGTGGGGTGGCTGAACTCCACAACCACCATTCGCCCCCCTGGTTTGGTGACTCGCAGCGCTTCGGCGAGCGCTTTGGGGTAATCCACGGTGTTTCGAAGGCCATAAGAGATGGTCACGACATCAAAGGTATCGGCCTCAAAGGGCAGATTGAGCGCATCGGCCTTTGAGAAATTCAGGTAGGGGCGGGTTTTTCGGCCTACAGCCAGCATTCCTTCTGAAAAATCGGTGGCAAATACCGTGGCCCCGGCTTTATGAAGGGGTTCAGAGGATGAACCTGGCCCTGCCGCTAGATCCAAAATCTTCATGCCAGGGGCTGGGGCGATGATGGCAGTTGCTGCCTTGCGCCAGGCTTTAGTCCGGCCCAGGCTTAAAAGATCATTGACCAGGTCATATCGCTTGGCCACGCCATCAAACATTGCCGCTACTTCATCAGGATCTTTGTTCAAATTGGCGCGGGACATAGCCATATTCTCCCTTGAAGTAGGCTCATCCACAACTACAGGCACAGGAAAGGTTTGTACATGTCATTTGCTTCTACATCCCTTCGAACAACGGTGGTTGCCCGAACTTCGGCGATGACTAACGCCCTTTTTGTTGTTGGCGGCGTGATTTTTCTTGGGGCGCTCGCACAAATTGCAATCCCAGTCCCTGGTTCGCCTATTCCTGTTACCGGACAGACTCTTGGTGTTTTATTAATTGGAACTAGTTATGGCGCAGGACTTGGATTTACAACTTTCGCAGTTTATTTATTAGCTGGAATTTTAGGCGCACCAATTTTTGCGGGACAGAGTTTTGGTTTTGAAAAAATTGTTGGTGCAACTGGTGGTTACTTAATTGGAATGCTTTTCGCAACTTATGTTTTAGGCAAGATGGCCCAAAACCAGTTGGATAGAAAATTTATTACCGCTTTGCCTTCAATGCTTATCGGAAGCCTGATTACTTTTAGCTGCGGAATTATTTGGTTGCATCAAGTAACTCAGCAAAGTTGGAGCTGGACGTTTAATGCTGGCTTAACTCCATTTATTGTTGGTGAAATTCTTAAAATTGCAATTGCAGGAACTTCACTTCCAATTCTTTGGCGCTTTATAAATCGAAAGAACGCTTAGACCTAATTCTTCAAATGACTCCCCTGACTCCTGTAACTACAACGCGCCTTGGCGAACATTTGCCACTTTTGGATTTACTTCCTGATGCGCAACCATTTGCCTGGATGCGTGGTGGTGAAGGTTTAGTTGGTTGGGGTGTTTATGCAACAACTACTGTAAGTGGCCCACATAGATTTGCGGATGCACGTCATTGGTGGCAAAAACAACTTGAAAACTTTGCAGTAACAAATACAGTTCATGGAAATGGAACTGGGCCAATTCTTTTCACATCGTTTTCCTTTTCACCACAAGATGTTTCTGTGTTAGTAATTCCGCGGGTAATTGTGGGAACTAAAGGTGGTAAATCGTGGATTACCTGGATTGGCTCCGAGCCTCAGCCCGTTTTGAATCTACATGCTCCGACTCTTGAAAAAATCTCTATGAGTTGGGGCGTTGATGAGAACGCTGATCAAGCTTGGAAATCCCGCGTACAAACCGCAGTTGATCGCATTCAAAGTGGGGCTTTAGACAAAGTTGTTTTGGCTCGCGATGTAATGGGAACTGCCTCTACAACTATTGATGCGCGTTCAATTTTGCAAACTCTTGCACGCGAATATCCGTCTACTTGGAAATTTTCGATTTCAGGTTTAGTGGGTGCTACACCTGAACTATTGCTCCGCCTCACTCGCGGAATGGTTACCTCGCGAGTTCTTGCAGGAACGATTAGTAAAACTGGGGATGACGAAAAAGATTTGGCGTTAGCGGGATCACTTGCGCGTTCTTCAAAAGATCTAGAAGAGCATGAATACGCAGTTAGGTCAGTCGCCGACGCTATCGAGCCATTTTGTACTTCAATAAATGTTCCCGAGTCGCCATTTGTTTTGCACTTAGCAAATGTCATGCACCTTGCAACAGATGTAACTGGTGCCCTTGCCGAAACTCTTGCTCATGTCGATGCCTTCACTATTTTGGAACAACTTCACCCATCAGCTGCAGTATGTGGAACTCCCCGACCAAACGCTGCAGCGTTAATTGAAGAGATTGAAGGTATGTCACGTGGTCGCTACGCCGGTCCAGTTGGTTGGATCGATGCGGCAGGTGACGGTGAATTAGGAATTGCACTCAGGTGTGGACAGATAAACGCTGATTCAATCCGCATTTTCGCTGGCTGTGGAATCGTTTCTGGTTCTGATCCAATTAAAGAGTTAGCCGAAAGTGAAGCAAAGTTTATTCCGATGCGAAGCGCATTGGCTTAAATAGAGTTCATCGATTCATAAATCGCTTTCAACGAATCAGCATTTGCTTCGCGTGATGGAACGTTAACAACAACTACTGAAATTCCTTTTACTGGTTGGTTAATTGCTTTCTTTAAGCCATCGAGTGAATCGATAGTTGAACTCTTTATTCCCATGGCCGAAGCAATTGCGGCAGGGTCCAAGCCATGGGAAGTCCCAAATACAGTTTCAAATCCATCAACTCCCCGTTGAGGCAACGTTGAGAAAATCCCGCCACCATCATTGTTAATTACGATGAATGCGCAGTTGATGTCTTCGCCGGTGATGAGACCAGTTAAATCATGCAAGAACGATAGGTCACCTAGAACTGCAAATGTCTGCTTACTGCTCGATGCGATTCCCAGCGCAGTTGAAATATTTCCATCGATCCCAGCTAAACCACGGTTTGCATAGGTTGTTAGGCCATCGCGTGGTGATGCAAAACCTTCGATATCTCGAATTGGCCTAGAAGATGAAATGAACAATGAAGATCCAGCTGGCAAATGTGCGCCGATAGTACGGGCAACAGTTGCTTCGCCAAATGTTGAAATTGAATCAATGCTTTTCTTGGCGCGGGTTGAAAATTTATCCCATTGCGCAAGCCAATCATCAGATGCTTTGCGCACATCAAGATTTGGTATCTGTGTAAAACGCTTATCGGCTTTACGATCTGTATCAACTGTGGCAATACGTGGATCAATAACAATTTGCGTAGGAGCTAGTTTGATAAACGCATTAATGGATCTAGACAAAGTAGTGCGTCCGATAATGACTACTGTCTGAGGGATTAGAGCGGCCCGGATTTCTGATGACGTTAAAAGTATCGACGCATGTGCAACAGCTTGTGGAAACGATAGAGGATCTTCAGCTATTACTGGCCAAGCCAATTTATCGGCAAATTCTTGAACTGCATCAACGCTTAGACCGCCACGATCATGTCCGATAATTAAAACTCCGCGGTTCGCATCGTCTTTTAAAACTCCTGCTTTAGTACGAGATTCAAAAATTCTTGGTGCAACTTTGATTTCATCAAGCCATTGTTTGGATTCATCAGGCAACATCGGTTCATCAAATTGAAGATTTAAATGAACTGGTCCATTTCGCAAACTATCAAATGGAAGTTCCATAGGAAAAACTGGTCCATCCACATCAGCAAAATATCTAACTGCCTTGCCATAAATTCGGGCCTGTTCGGTAGTTTGATTTGCACCGGTTTTGCGCAAAATAGCTGGTCGATCAGCAGTCAAAACCAAAAGTGGAGCATTTGTGTGGCTGGCCTCAAGTACTGCCGGATGATAGTTAGCCACAGCTGTTCCGCTTGTACATACAACAGGTACTGGACGCCCAGTTGCTTTAATGATTCCTAGGGCAAAAAATGCTGCAGTTCTTTCGTCAATACGTACATGTAACTTAATAAGGCCACGTTCAGATGCTGCGTAAAAGGCTAACGAAAGTGGTGCGTTGCGCGAGCCCGGAGAAATAACTACATCGGTAATTCCAGCTTCAATAATCTGGCGGACAATTACCCGAGCGAGCGACGTTGAATCATTCATCGTATTAACTCCGCAGTTCGCATAATCCGATTCTTCCACCATTCGTAGCGCTCTGCATCCACTTCTAAAGCGGCAAACTCGGGCACAACATCTGCAACCTCAATTTTTCCATCATTTATTGGTAGCTGGGCAACATTTGTGGTCAACAATGACGCGGTTGCAAGTCCGCACGCAAAATTAAGTTCTGGCAATACCGCCGCTAACTTCAACCCATAACTGATGCCAACCGCACTTTCTAGCGCGCTTGATACAACCACGGGTAGATCGTGATGTTCTGCAATTCTTAATGCTCGATTAATTCCACCAAGTGGTTGAACCTTAAGCATCAAAGCATCTACTGCGCCATCAAGATCAATCGCAAAAGGATCTGCGCTTTTACGTAAAATCTCGTCTCCAACAATTTTGATATCTATCAGCTTCTTAAGTTCACGAAGTTCTTCAATAGTTGCACATGGCTGTTCAACGTATTCAATTTCGCCACAAGTCTTTAAGAATTGATGTGCCTGATTAACGTTCCACAAACCATTTACATCAATCCTGATTTTTGCATTAGGGACTAGATTGCGGACCATGCCAATGCGCGCAAGATCTTCGTCGAGATTGACTCCTACTTTTATTTTAATTGTTTGACATCCGGGAAATGAATTGAGAATTCGAATAACTTCACTTTCACCGTTTACTGCCGGCAAAGTTGCATTAACTGGAATCGACGTCCGTAGCAATTTCGGAGTTGGCACTGTTGCAGCTTCAATTGCGCACATAAGCCAAGGTGCGCATTCATTGTCATCGTATTCAAGGAAAGGTGAAAACTCAGCCCACCCAACAGGGCCTTGAAATAAAGCAACTTCACGGTGATTTATCCCGCGAAAGTTAGTTTTCGTGGGAATTGAAATGACTCGGAGAGAGTCAAGGATCATTTCAAGCATGTATTAAGGACGCTTTGGAAATTTCCCGAAATCAGGATTCCGTTTTTCCTTATAAGCATCGCGACCTTCTTGACCTTCTTCAGTCATGTAAAACAAAAGAGTTGCATCTCCAGCCAACTGCTGAACTCCAGCTAAACCATCATCGGCGGCATTGAGGCTGGCTTTGAGTAGTCGAAGTGCTAACGGTGAATTGCGAAGCATTTCGCGACACCAAGAAACAGTTTCAGCTTCGAGTTGATCAATTGGAACTACCGTATTAACTAATCCCATATCCAACGCTTCTTGGGCATCATATTGACGCGTCATAAACCAAATTTCGCGAGCCTTTTTCTGACCAACATGTGCTGCAAGTAAACCTGCACCATAGCCGCCATCGAAAGAGCCAACCATTGGACCTGTTTGGCCAAACTTTGCATTGTCGGCTGCAATCGTTAAATCACACACAACATGCAAAACATGTCCGCCACCAACTGCCCAACCTGCAACCATTGCCACGACAGGTTTTGGCGTACGACGAATCTGAACCTGTAAATCTAAAACGTTAAGTCGCCCAATTCCTTTTTTAGCTAACTTGTCATCTCCAAGGTATCCATCATCGCCCCTAACACTGATATCGCCACCTGAACAAAAAGCTTCAGTACCTTCACCTGTAAATATGATGACGCCGACTTCTTCATTATCGCGCGCGCAGTTAAAAGCTTCTATTAACTCAATAATTGTTTGAGGACGAAATGCGTTTCGTACTTGTGGGCGATTGATGGTGATCTTTGCCATTCCATCTGCCATTTGATATTTAATGTCAGCGAAATCTTCACCCCCGGGTGCATCCACCCAAGTAGGTATCTCACGGCTACCAAATTCACGCTTAAACGGCTTGCTCACATTTCCTCCATTGTCTTTGCAAGCGATAGCCTACGGCTGCAATGGACATGAAGTCACAACGAGGTATTCACCGGGTCAGCCCTGCGTGCACAATCCCTGAATTAGCGCGAGAAATCACTTCGGCGTTGGTCGGAACGGGGCCGAGTTTAGCTTTCGGTGAAGTCCGTTCGGAAATGGCTCCGGCAAATATCGCATTAATAATTGGAACAAGTGGGACCACAGGTTTAAGCAAAGAAGTTAGTTTTACTGCGCCTGCACTTCTTGCTTCAGCCCGCGCATCCAATTTATTTTTAAATGCTAAACCAGGTCAACAATGGTCGCTATTTTTGCCTTTGACACATATAGCCGCAGTAAACGTGATTATTCGTTCGATGGAACTTGGAACTTTGCCCGTTGATTTGCGTGAACATGAAGGTGAATATCCCAAAGTAGATTTTACTTCGATTGTTCCAACGCAGTTATTTCGCGCGTTAAATGGCGATGATCGCCTGCTTCGACATCTACAAGGCACTCAAGCTATTTTGGTCGGGGGAGCCGCATTGTCTCCAGCGCTTCGCGCACAAGCAGAAAATTGCGGAATAAATGTTATTGAAACTTATGGAATGACTGAAACTTCTGGTGGATGTATTTATAACGGCCAAGCAATCGATGGTGTTGAGTTTTCATTAAATGATAAAGGATTAGTACAAATTCGCGGGTCGGTGATGTCAGAAAGCTACTTGAACGCACCAGAGCTTTTCATTAAAAATGATGGATGGTTTGTAACAAATGATTTAGGTGAAATTCTTGATGGAAAGTTAAGAATTTTAGGTCGTGCAGATGACGTAATTATTTCAGGTGGTGAAAATATTTCACTTACTGCAATCGAAGCCACGCTATCTATTCGTTACCCTGAAATTGAGTTTGCCGCTTTTGCAGTAAACGACATTCAATGGGGACATGCCTTGCACCTAGCAATTGTTGGCGAAGTAAACGAAAATGAAATTTCGCAATTTCTCGAGGCAGCGCTTGGACCCGCATCTAAACCAAAAGGAATGCACTTTATGGATTCGCTACCATTGCTGGGTATCGGCAAAGTCGATCGCGTAACTCTTGCAAAGATGGTGACACATGAATAAGTGGATTCTCGGTGCTCGCCCGCGCACGCTTCCCGCAGCAATTGCCCCCGTGGTAGTTGCTACAGCTTTGGCTGGCAGTGACTGGAACTGGTTTCGCGCGGCTTTAGCTTTCAAAGTTGGAGTGTGGCTTCAGATAGCTGTGAATTACGCCAATGATTATTCCGATGGAGTAAAAGGCACAGATGCAAATCGAATCGGGCCAACACGTTTAGTTGCAAGTGGTCTAGCAACGGCCAAGCAAGTAAAGATGGCAGCGTTTATTTCATTTGCGATTGCATCGATTGCTGGAATTTGGTTGTCACTCTTAACCTCTCCTTGGTTGATTGTCGTTGGAGTTGCAGCTATTGCTGCGGCGTGGGGTTATACGGGTGGCAAGAATCCTTATGGCTACAGCGGTTTAGGTGAACTATCGGTATTTGTATTCTTTGGATTAACTGCCACTGTAGGAACTTTTTATGCGCAGACTGGTCACATCACTTGGCTTAGCGTTATATGTTCTATACCCATGGGAACGTTGGCATGTGCAATATTGGCAGTTAACAATATTCGTGATCGTGCCCAAGATGAGTTAGTTGGAAAACGCACTCTTGCTGTTCGAATGGGCGATACAAATGCGCGCCGAGGTTTTGTTGCTCTCTTAGTTCTTGCACATACTGCGGCAATCGCAACTTTTATTCCCTGGACGTTTCTTACTCTTGCAGCCCTGCCCTTAACGGTGTCAATCTCACGTTCAGTGCTTTCCGGAACTTCTGGCGCCGCACTAATTCCTTTGTTGGGCAAAACTGGCAAACTTCAAATGATTTTTGGAGCGCTCTTTGCTTTAGCGTTGGGGCTACACTAAAGCCATGTCACGCATCTTGCCGATTTTTCTATTAGCTGGTTTCATGATTTATACGTTAATAGATTGTGCAAGAACCGACGAGACCCAGGTTCGTAACCTGCCAAAATGGGCATGGATATTAATAATTATTCTGATTCAAACTTTTGGTGCAATTGCGTATTGGATTGCCGGACGTCCACGTAAGCCACGTTTAGGCGGAGGCTCAAAGCGACGTATTTTGCCGCCCGATGATGACCCAGATTTCTTACGTAATATCTAAGCTTTAAAGCCCTGAATACGTGTGCTTTCCGGTTCCCCACACATTTACATATACGTAGTTAAATAAAAACGTTGAACCCGCAAATAAACACAACCAAGCTGCCTTACGCCCGCGCCAACCAATAGTTACGCGCGCGTGTAAATACGCCGCATAAGCAACCCACGTAATAAATGCCCACGTTTCTTTTGGATCCCAACCCCAATAACGACCCCATGCACTTTCAGCCCAAATTGCACCGGCAATAACGGCAAAAGTCCAAAGTGGAAATACAAATGCCACTAATCGATAAGAGAGCTGATCTAAATCTTCAAGTGATGGCAAACGTTTTGCCCAAGCAGTTCTTTCTCCTTTTGCTTCCATAGAATCAAGGTAAAGATAGGCGGCGGCAATTGCATTAGCCAATAAGAAAACTCCGCCTGAAATAATTGCCGCTGATACATGGATTACCAACCAAGTTGATTTCAATGCTGGGACAAGTGGTGCACTCGGGCGGTATAAAACTGCCACCGCAGTACCAAGGGTTAATAGAACGGCAATGGAAACAATTAAACCTAACCATCGAAGATCATATTTACGCAATGCAGCAAGATATGCACCAGAAAAAGCCATTGCACCAGTAATTGAGAACTCATACATATTGCCCCATGGAACGCGTCCTGCTGACAAGCCACGGGCGATAACACCAGCAACTAGAAGAACAAATCCAAGAATCATCATGGCAGTTGCAATTCGTGCCACTTTTTCTGTTCGTTTGTAATCAAGAGTTTGTTTTGAATCTTCTGTCGTTAAACGTACTGCCCAAGCAGTTTCAATTGCATGCGCAAAGAATGAAAGCGTGTAAACGGCCATTGATGAATACACAAGATAGTTAGAGAGATAAGCCCAAGTACGTGACATTTATTTCTCTCCCTTTAAGATTTCGACAAACTGCTTCATTTCAACTTCAAGACCAGGGGCTGCATTCTTAGCTAAACCTGCAACTTCTACTGACTTTCCGACGCGAATCCATATACGGCGTCGGCGAGTAAATAATGATGCGAGCAAACCGAGGATGGCAACAATACCGCCGAGCAGGGCGTAGGTCTTGCCAGGATCATTCACGATCTGAAGATTGACCCACTGCTGATATCCCTCAAAAGTTATTGAACCTTGAGGATATGTAAATGTCTCACCTGGCTTTAAGGATTTAAGACCTACTTGTTTCATCTTTGATGTATCGAGTCGGTAAACCGATTGCGGAACGCCACTATCTAGACCCAAATCACCAATCCAAGCCGAGAGTAAAAGCCGCGGATCTAATGCCTCAGGGAAAACACTGATAGCACCATTGCCGTTACTGCGCGCATATGTTGGAACAAACGAACCTACAAAACCCATTGGTGGATCTGCATCAGGGCTTTTTATCGCTCCTATTGAACGAAGGTTTCCATCTTGTGGCAAGAATGGAACTGGGCCTTGCATCGCTACATTGCCCTTGGAGTCGCGAACAGTTACAACTGGTGAATAACCATTGGCTTGTAGATAAATATTGGTACTGCCTAGAGTTAAAGGAGAGTTGACTTTAATTACTCGATTAACAGGTTTAGTTAGATCCCCTGAAGAAAACTCTACATCGAGTTTGTAATCTTCAGGTGCATTAGTTTCTACGTTGTATTTTGCGGTGAACTTGTCAATTGTGATTACAAAATCGCTTAAGTTTTTTTCGCTAAAGAGCTTTCCATATTGAAGGGAGTCATAGCTAGTTGGTGTGTTAACAAAACGTTCGCCAACATTTAGAATTGCTTCTCCGCGCATACCAAAGAGCGAACTAAAAGAAATTCCTAATAAAATCAAAATTAGCGCCAAATGGAAAAATAGATTTCCGGTTTCTCGCATAAAGCCTTTTTCTGCAGAAATAGCACCATCTGTTTCCAAGATTCTAAAATGTTTTGATTTAAACCACTCGCGTGCACGGGCTAATTCAGTCCCGTTAGCCACCCAGGAATCATGATGTTCAAGGCGATCAAGGTTTTTAGGTGTAGCTGGGGGT
>WLCU01000028.1 GCA_009705165.1 Actinomycetota bacterium
CGGTGCTTCATACCGATTCCGCGCACGCCCATTCGATTTAGTTTCAACTCCATCTGCATGCGAACACTGTGCCTCAGGTTGCGATATGCGCACCGATGTTCGTCGAGGAAAAACTCTTCGTCGACTTGCTGGCGATGATGCACTTGTAAATGAAGAGTGGAACTGCGATAAGGGCCGTTGGGCATTTAAATATGTAACTGCAGTGGATCGTTTAACAACACCACTTGTTCGAAATGAAGCCGGTGAACTTGTTTCAGCATCATGGCCAGAAGCACTTGCCGCTGCAGCTAAGGGATTAAAGGCTGCAAAGGCTGCAGTTCTTGTTGGCGGTCGCGCTACTTATGAAGATGCTTATGGCTACAGTAAGTTTGCACGTGTTGCCCTTGGCACAAACGACATTGATTTCCGTTCACGCGTTACTTCAGATGAAGAGCGTGAATTCTTAGCTGCGCGCGTTGTTGGTACCTCAACAACATATACCGACATTGATCGTGCAGATCAGGTACTTCTTGTTGGCTTTGAGCCAGAAGAAGAATCACCAATTGTGTTCTTGCGACTTAATAAACAAGTTCGCAAGCGTGCACTCAAGGTGACTGCGGTTGCTACCAAACTTTCAATTGGAGTTGAAAAACTCAAAGGTGAATTCGTAAAAACTTCACCTGGTCAAGAAGCAGCAGCGATTGCTTCACAAGCACTCACCGCCAAATCAGTAATTCTTGTTGGTGAACGAGCTGGCGAAAGTGCTGGAGCACTTAGTGCAGTTGGCGCACTTGCTGATTCAACTGGTGCAAAGATTGCCTGGATCCCACGTCGCGCAGGCGAGCGAGGAGCCTTAGAAGCTGGCGCAATCGGAAATCTATTGCCTGGTGGTCGCCCAGTAACTGATGCCGCTGCCCGCGTAGATATTTCAACTGTTTGGGGCACCGATTCATTACCTACACATGTAGGCAAGAGCACTGCTGAAATCTTTGCCGCAGTTAATTCCGGAGAAATCGGCGCACTTCTTGTCGGCGGAGTCGATCCACTTGATGGCGACAATAGCCAAGCGGCACTAGCCGCTTTAGAAAAAGCATTTGTTGTTTCACTTGAAATTGCACCGAGCGCAGTCACGCAGCGTGCAGATGTTGTTCTACCAGTCGCCGCAATTACAGAAAAGAGCGGATCATTTCTAAACTGGGAAGGCCGCCCGCGTTCATTTGATGAAGCTGTTCAAGATTCACACAACCGAAGCGATCTTCGAATTCTTTCAATGATTGCCCAAGAGATGGGTGCGTCAGTAAATCTTGCAACTGTTACAGCGGCGATCAAAGAAATTGCATCCCTTGGAAAATGGGACGGTGCAAGAGCTGCAATGAATAAAGTTTCTGCAACAGCTGCACCATCGGTTAGCGGAGATCAATTCATTCTTACTTCATGGCGTCGCCTGCTCGATCTTGGAACCCTACAAAAGGGCGAAGAAAACCTTGCTGGAACTTCACGCAAAACTGTGGCCGTTATTTCTCCAAAGCGCGCTGAATCCTTAGGCGTTGTCGATGGCGACCAACTCAAGATTTCAACTGGATTTGGATCAGTAACTCTAAGTGCACTTGTTGAAGATATTCATGACGATGCAGTGTGGGCGCCACGAAATTCACGTGGTTCTCAATTACTTGTAAATCTAGGCGTTGCACATGGCGCAGTAGTGACGGTGGTGAAAGCATGACAACAGCAGAGCTCATTGGCGCAGATTCCGGTGGAATCATCGCTATTAAGGCGCTATTAGTTTTCATTTTCTGCGTACTTCTTACATTGATGTCCGTATGGGGCGAACGCCGCATCGTTGGTCGCATGCAAGAACGTCCTGGCCCAAACCGCGTTGGCCCATTTGGTTTAATTCAAGCTCTCGCCGATGGCGTGAAATTAGCGCTTAAAGAAGATTTAATTCCTGCAGCCGCCGACAAAGTAGTTTTTGTTCTTGCGCCAATCATTAGTGCAACAACATGCTTTATGTCTTTTGCAGTTATTCCAATTACTGGTGAAGTCACATTATTTGGACACAAAACTGCGATGCAGTTAACTGACCTTCCAGTCGGTGTTTTATACGTACTAGCGATTGCATCTGTTGGTGTGTATGGAATTGTGTTAGCTGGTTGGTCTTCAGGTTCAACTTATCCATTGCTTGGCGGACTTCGCTCCAGCGCCCAAGTGATTTCTTATGAAGTAGCGATGGGCCTTTCATTAGTTGCGGTCTTTATCTATGCCGGTTCAATGTCAACGTCTGACATCGTGGCTGCGCAATCAACATGGTGGTACGGCGTTGTCTTGTTCCCATCATTTGCGATCTATGCAATTTCTATGGTCGGTGAAACTAACCGTGCACCTTTTGACTTAGCTGAAGCTGAAGGTGAACTCGTTGGTGGTTTCCATACTGAGTATTCATCTCTTAAATTCGCACTCTTTTTCTTAGCTGAATATGTAAACATCATTGCAGTATCAGCTCTTGCAACAACGCTCTTCCTGGGCGGATACCACGCACCTCCGGGCCTTGGATTCACAGAATCATGGCTAGGTGGCTGGTTCACTGCAATCTGGTTCTTCTTAAAAGTTCTAAGCTTCTTCTTCGTTTTCGTTTGGCTAAGAGGAACTTTGCCGCGGCTTCGTTACGACCAGTTCATGCAATTTGGCTGGAAGATATTGATACCCGTTTCAATTCTTTGGGTCTTAGTTGTTGCAACTCTTCGCTTGATGTCACTACAAGGTGCCCCACGTACTGTTGTTGTTGGTTTTGCAAGCTTTGTTGTGCTTCTCGTTATGGCAGTCAATCTTGGATTCGATAACGCTAAGAAAAAGAAGTTGCAAGCACTCGAAGTGGAAGTTTCCACTCCATCATTTGCGGTACCAACAATTCCTATGAGTATTTCAACCATCAATGTTTCTAAGAACGGCAAGGGAGGCGATCATGTCTGAGCAACTCGAACCGCTAAAGAAAAATGAGATCTCTGTAAATGATGTTTCATACAATCATGTAGAAACCGGTGAGTCTGTTGGTGCCCTTGGCCACGCAAAAGGCTTTTGGGTCACCTTTACTAAGATGTTTAAGAAGCCATTAACGGTTGAATATCCAGAAGTAAAGGCTCCTACACAGGATCGCTTTCACGGACGTCACCAACTTAACCGCCACCCAGATGGTCTTGAAAAATGTATTGGTTGTGAACTTTGTGCCTGGGCATGTCCAGCAGATGCAATTTACGTCGAAGGCGCGAATAACACTGAAGAGAATCAAATGTCACCAGGTGAGCGCTACGGCAAGGTGTATCAAATTAACTACCTGCGCTGTGTTTTCTGCGGACTCTGTATTGAGGCTTGCCCAACACGTGCATTAACAATGACTCAAGAATATGAGTTAGCCGATGATTCACGTGCAAAGTTAATTTTTGAAAAAGAAGATTTGTTAGCTCCTCTTCGCCAAGGAATGTTGATGCCTCCGCATCCAATGTATCCAGGCATGGATGACAGCAATTACTACAAGGGTGATGTGAAGGAAGCTCACCCATCACAGGATGTGAATTAAATGGTTGATTTAGCAATCTCGGTTGGGACCACACAAAACCCAGAAGCTATTTTATTTTGGGTTTTAGCTCCACTAACAGTTGCCGCAGCTTTGGGAATGTTATTGGTCAAAAAAGCCGTTCACTCCGCAATTTTGATGGCATCTGTAATGATCAACCTTGCAATCTTTTATATCGCTCAAGATGCGCTCTTCCTAGGAATTGTCCAGATTGTTGTTTACACCGGTGCAGTAATGATGCTCTTCCTATTTATTCTTATGTTAGTAGGCGTTGATTCATCAGATTCACTGACAGAAACAATTACTGGTTTACGCCCAATCGCAATCGTCGCATCAGTTGGTTTTGGTGGTTTACTAATTTCACTTATTGGCCGGGCAACTTTGGGCCGCAGTGCGGTGGGTCTATCTGAGGCAAACATGAATGGAAATGTGAAAGGTCTTGCTTCACTTCTATTTTCAACTTATGTCTGGCCATTTGAAGTTGTTTCGGCGCTTCTTATTACTGCAGCCTTAGGTGCAATGGTTCTTGCACATCATCAACGTATTCAGACTCGTCCAACTCAACGCGAAATGTCGACCGCAAGATTTCGCGGAGAATCCCTTGCAAATGCGGCAGGTCTTCCAGGTCCTGGAGTTTATGCCCGACATAACGCTGTGGATGTTCCCGCGCTTTTGCCAGATGGAACTCCAGCGGCAAATTCAATTAACGCAACGCTTAAAGCACGCGGTGACATGTTGACTTCAGGAAGTTTTGAACTTGGCAAAGTTGATACAAGTGCAGAGGAGGAGAAGTAAATGGATGCAGCTAACTACTTATATCTATCAGCACTTCTTTTCACTATCGGTGCAGTTGGCGTAGTTGTTCGCCGCAACGCAATCGTTGTTTTCATGTGCATCGAACTCATGCTCAATGCGGCTAATTTAGCTTTTGTAACTTTTTCTAGAATCAATGGTGATCTCAACGGTCAAGTTGTTGCCTTCTTTACGATGGTGGTTGCAGCCTGCGAAGTTGTAGTTGGTCTGGCAATCATCGTGACGATTTATCGCTCACGCCGTTCAGCATCTGTTGATGATGCTAGTTTGTTGAAGCGATAACTATGACAACTTCAAATAGCCTCGTATATCTGATTGCGCTTCCACTTCTTGGAGCAACGATTCTTCTTCTTGCTGGCCGTCGAGCTGATAAGTGGGGACATCTTCTCGGAACTTTGATGTCAGCATCATCTTTTGGTGTTGGCCTGTATCAACTTTCACAGATGCTCAGTCGCTCAAATGAAGCGCGCCCTGTAACCCAGAAACTTTTCGAGTGGATTTCAGTCGGAACCTTTAATGTTGATGCCGGACTTCTCTTAGATCAACTTTCAATCTGTTTCGTACTTCTTATCACCGGAGTCGGAACATTGATTCATATTTATTCAATTTCTTACATGTCGCACGATCATGATCGCCGACGTTTCTTTGCATACCTAAACCTCTTTATCGCTGCGATGTTGTTGCTTGTACTTGGTAACAGCTACCTCAATCTTTATGTTGGCTGGGAAGGCGTTGGTCTTGCCTCATATCTATTGATTGGTTTCTGGAATCAAAAGCCGGCTTATGCAACTGCCTCCAAAAAAGCATTTGTCATGAACCGTATTGGAGATATGGGTCTGTCTTTTGCAATCATGATCGCTTTTGCAACTATTGGTACTGTCTCATTTGAAGGCATCAAAGAGCATGCCCACCACACATCAACTGGGGCGCTTACAGCAATTGGAATTATGTTGTTGGTTGCAGCAACTGGAAAATCAGCTCAGTTCCCATTACAGGCCTGGCTCGGTGATGCGATGGCAGGCCCAACGCCAGTTTCTGCACTTATTCACGCGGCAACAATGGTGACAGCTGGTGTTTATTTAATTACGCGCTCAAACTTCATCTTTGATGCCGCTCCAACTGCTCAACTATTAGTTGTCATTGTTGGCGCAATTACCTTGTTGTTCGGAGCATTAATCGGTACTGCCAAAGATGACATTAAGAAAGCACTTGCAGCTTCAACAATGTCGCAAATTGGTTACATGATTCTCGGTGCAGGACTTGGCCCTGTTGGTTATGCCTTTGCAATCATGCACCTACTTACACATGGTTTCTTTAAAGCTGGAATGTTCCTTGGAGCAGGTTCAGTAATGCATGGAATGAACGATGAAGTAAATATGCGCAAATATGGTGCACTGCGTAAATTTATGCCAATTACTTTCGTAACATTTGGTCTTGGATATCTTGCAATTCTTGGAGTTCCTCCATTTGCTGGTTTCTATTCCAAAGACATGATCATTGAAACTGCATTCAACTCTGGTGGCACAAAAGGCATCATTCTTGGTGTGGTCACACTTCTTGGTGCGGGCATCACGGCGTTCTACATGACTCGTGTAATGATTCTTACTTTTACTGGAAAATCACGCTGGGATGCCGAAGCGCATCCGCATGAATCTCCAATTTTGATGTGGTTACCAATGGCGATTCTTGCAGTTGGTTCAGTTTCTTCAGGATTCCTACTAAGCCGCGGTGATGCACTAGTTAACTGGCTAGCGCCGTTGTTTGAGCATCACGGTGAACATGAAGAACTTCTTGCACCAATCGTTGTATCTGGCCTTGCCTTAGCCATGGTTGCTATCGGAGTTGCAGTTGCATTCTTGAAGTATTCACGCCAGGAAGTTGCAGCTGTTGCCCCTGAAAATGTTTCAGTCTTCACAAAGATTGCTCGCCAAGATTTGATGCAAGATTCATTTAACGAGGCAGTCTTTATGCGCCCGGGTCAGTTACTAACTTCGGCTTTAGTTAAAACCGATGAACATGTTATTGACGGTGCAGTTCGCGGAGTTGCTCAGTTGGCGCTTGGATCAGGCTCAGTTCTGCGCGGAGTTCAAAGTGGATTTGTACGTAGCTATGCCGCGCTCATTCTTATCGGAGCAGCCTTACTGATTGCAGCGATTTGGGTGGTGATTTAATAATGTTAAATTCATTGACGCTTTTGATGGCATTGCCAATCATCGGATCAATCGTAGTTGCACTATTGCCAAAGACTAAGGAAACTCTGGCTAAACAGGTTGCACTAATCACCACTCTAATCGTGGCAGGTGCAACGATTGCGATGGCCGTTAATTTTCAACGAGATAACGTTGATCTACAGTTTGTTGAAAAGTATTCGTGGATTCCAACCTTTGGAATTAATTTTGCAGTCGGAATCGACGGCCTTGCACTTGTCCTAATTTTAATGTCCACTGTTCTTGCACCAATCGTTGTTTTGGCCGGTTGGAATGAAGCTCATGGCGGCCGTTGGTCAGTTAAAGTTTTTTATATATTGATTCTTGTCTTAGAGACCATGATGATTGGCGTCTTTGCCGCAACTGATGTCTTCTTGTTCTATGTAATCTTTGAAGCCATGTTGATTCCGGTTTATTTCCTAATTGGTGGTTACGGAACTGGTCAACGTTCGGCAGCGGCAGTTAAATTCTTGATCTATAGCCTTTTTGGTGGATTGCTAATGCTGGCTTCAATCATCGGACTTTACGTAATGTCTGGTGCTCAAGGCGGACATACATTTGATCTTCAAGCTTTGTCTCAACTAGAGATGAGTTCGACTACTCAGAACTTCTTGTTCCTAGGATTCTTTATCGCTTTTGCGATTAAAGCCCCACTGTGGCCGCTTCATACTTGGTTGCCAGATGCTGCTGATTCGGCAACACCAGGAACTTCAGTTTTGCTTTTAGGTGTGCTGGATAAAGTCGGAACTTTTGGAATGATTCGCTACTGCTTGACTCTGTTTCCAGATGCAAGCAAGACCTTTACTCCGATGATTCTGGTTCTTTCAGTTATTTCAATTGTTTACGGCGCATTCCTTGCAATTGGTCAGCGTGATCTCAAGCGCTTAATCGCTTTCACTTCAATTTCCCACTTTGGTTTTATCACTATGGGAATTTTTGCAATGACCTCACAAGGCCAAAGTGGCGCTACTTTGTACATGTTTAACCATGGATTCTCTACCGCTGCACTATTTCTTGTTGGCGGCTGGATGATTTCACGACGTGGCTCTTCAACAATTGCCGACTTTGGTGGACTACAGCGAGTTACCCCGGTTATGGCCTGGTCATTTTTCTTGGCAGGAATGTCATCGCTAGCTCTGCCAGGCATGTCTAGTTTTGTGAGTGAATTCCTGGTTCTTGTCGGAACATTTACTAGATATCCAGTGCATGCAGTGATTGCAACATTTGGAATCGTATTGGCGGCTTTGTACATTTTGATTCCAGTTCAAAAGGCGCTGCACGGACCAACTACTGCTGGCAATGAAAACTTAAGTGATCTAAACCTTCGCGAGAAAATTGCAATTGCTCCAGTAATTGCAATCATTATTGCTCTTGGTTTTTATCCTTCGCCACTCTTGAAAGTTATTAATCCAGCATCTGCACATGTCATTGCTCAAATGGGCTTTACGGATCCAGCTCCAACGAATGGTGATAAATAATGGAATTCACAACACCAGTTCTTAATTACACACTCCTTTCACCAATTTTGATTTTGCTTGGTGCGGCGCTCATTAGCGTATTAGTTGAAGCCTTTGTATCTAAAGCGCTTCGTCCAATCACTCAACTCAGTATCACTTTGGGTGCGCTAGTTCTTGCATTGGTTCAAGTATGGCGAATTCGTAACGAACAATCGCTCACTGCCGCAATGGGCTCTGTGATTATTGATGGTCCAGCGGTTTTGATGCAGGCATCAATTTTGATTATTTCTATTATTTCGGTCTTCTTAATTGCAGACACCGAACACTTTACGGCCCTTGCCGCATCGCTTCCTGGCTCTGATGAAGAACGCCAAGCTGTGCAATCTGGCAACCAAGTAACTGAGGTTTATCCACTTACATTATTTGCTGTATCTGGAATGCTGTTATTTCCAATCTCAAGTGACTTGATAACTCTTTTCGTTGCCCTTGAAATGCTTTCTCTGCCGCTTTATTTGATGGCCGGACTTTCTCGACGCCGCCGTTTAGCATCCCAAGAATCAGCGCTTAAATACTTCCTCCTAGGTGCATTTTCATCAGCGTTTTTCTTATTTGGCGCAGCTTTCTTGTACGGCTACTCAGCGTCTGTAACTTTTGCAGGAATTCGCGACGCAGTTGTTGGCAGCGGCGGAAACGATGTCTTCCTCTTGATCGGTATTTCATTCCTCTCAGTTGGTCTGTTATTTAAAGTTGGCGCAGTTCCATTCCATGCCTGGTCTCCAGATGTTTACCAAGGATCACCAACCCCTGTAACAGCATTTATGGCAGCGGCAACAAAAGTTGCAGCTTTCGGCGCAATGCTGCGTATTTACTACACATCATTTGCTAACGCCCAATGGTCATGGACACCAATGCTTACCGTTATCGCAATTGTCACTATGGTCTTTGGATCATTAGTTGCGATTGCACAGCGCGATGTAAAACGTATGTTGGCTTATTCATCAATCGCGCATGCCGGTTTCTTGTTAACAGGTGTGATTGCACTTAATAAGGCTGGACTTGAAGCTTCAATTTTCTATTTGTTTGCTTATGGAATTGCAACAGTTGGTGGATTTGCAATCGTCACACTCGTCCGTGATGCAGCTGGCGAAGTAACAGATTTAAATCGCTGGAAGGGTCTTGGAAAGCGCTCACCGTGGGTAGCTACAGCTTTTGCTGGCTTCCTGCTCTCATTCGCTGGAATCCCATTAACAAGTGGATTCATTGGAAAGTTTTCAATCTTTTCAGCTGCCTATGAGAGCGGCGCTAAGAGCGTAGTTATTGCTGGTGTACTTTCATCTGCCATCGCAGCGTTTTTCTATATTCGCGTAATAGTTTTGATGTTCTTTACAGATCCAGTTGAAGATGGAACTAGTGTCGAGATTCCTTCAGCGTTAACAAGCCTAAGCGTTATCTTCGCAATGATCGTGACAATTGCATTAGGTGTATTCCCGGCACCGGTTCTTAACCTCATCTCAGATCTCGCAACATTTATTCGCTAATGTCATCATTTGGCATTCCAAACGTCGCACCGGCGTTAGAGGCAACCCTGGTTTCGCAGATGGCAGAAGTTGAAGCTCTGCTTCGAAGCCATACACATAGTGAATATCCATTTGTTGATGAAACCGCCCACCACTTAGTTGCCGCTGGCGGCAAGCGTTTGCGCCCTTTATTAACGCTGATTACCGCTCAATTCGGTGATCCCACCGGCAAAGGCATCATCGCAGCGGCAGTTGCCTGCGAAATCACGCACTTAGCAACGCTGTATCACGATGATGTTATGGATGAAGCGCCACTTCGTCGTGGAGTAGAAAGTGCAAATATGCGATGGGGAAACACAATCGCAATTTTGACTGGAGA
>WLCU01000029.1 GCA_009705165.1 Actinomycetota bacterium
CGGCTTCGTTGTTTTGTTTGGAACTTTAGTCACCGCGTATGGTCAATTAATTAATCCACGTTTTGCTTTGCCGATCATTGGTCATTTCTGGGTTTATGAATACATCACCGAACTCATTGCTTGGGCAACAGGAATCGGAATAGTAACTTTAATTGGAATTCGACAAGTTACCCGACTTCGTAACAAGCGTTCACGTTTTTATGGCAGCGGAATGCTTAAGGCGTATTACGTTGAATTCACAATCTTGCTTATTGTTTTTTGTGTTGTTGCTCTGCGCGGACTAGAAGGTGCACTCTCTGAAGAAACCGCCTGGAACCGTCACTTTGTAACTACTTGGTTTGTGGCAAAGATCTTTAAAGCTTGGACTTTGTCCGAGATTACTTCTGCCATTCAATTAGTTGCTGCTATCAAAATCATCGGTTCGATGACCTGGTTCATTGTTATTGCAAGCAACTTAACGATGGGTGTTGCTTGGCACCGTTTCTTGGCACCGTTTAATATTTTCTTCCGTCGAAATGCTGATGGAAAATCATCACTTGGTCCACTTCCTGAAATGTTGTCTCACGGAGAAGTTGTTAACTTTGAAGATCCAAAAGATGACGATGTCTTTGGTCTAGGCACGCGCGCCGACATTACTTGGAAGGGTTTGTTGGACATGACTTCATGTACCGAGTGCGGACGTTGCCAATCACAATGCCCGGCTTGGCATACCGAAAAACCATTGTCTCCCAAGCTTTTAATCATGGCTATGCGCGATCACGCCTTTGCTAAAACAGTTGAGACTGAAAATATGGTGGGCGAAAACGCAGCTATTACTTCAGATATTTTGTGGTCTTGTACATCTTGTGGTGCATGCGTGAATGAATGTCCAGTGGATATCGAACACATCGATCACATTGTAAATATGCGTCGCTACCAAGTAATGGTTGAGTCAGATTTTCCAAGTGAACTTGGCGGAACTTTCCGCAACTTAGAACAATCTGGAAACCCATGGGGTGCAAATAAGAATGATCGCGAAGCGTGGATTGCTGAGTGTGATTTCCCAATTAAAGTTGTAGAAGGTGTTTTGCCTGATGAAGTTGAATATCTATTCTGGGTTGGTTGCGCAGGTGCATACGATGAACGTGCACGCAAGACCACTAAAGCAGTTGCTGAACTTTTGTACATGGCTGGCGTTGAATTTGCTGTTCTTGGTAAGAAAGAAACTTGTACGGGAGATCCAGCCCGACGAGCTGGCAATGAATTCTTGTATCAAATCATGGCCGCTGAAAATATTGAAACTTTCAAGGAAGTTTTTGCTGATCGGCCAAAGGGTAAGAAGAAAGTTGTTGTTACCTGCCCTCACTGCTTTACAACTATCGGTCGCGATTATGCACAGAGTGGTTTTGAACTTGAAATGGTCCATCACACTCAATTACTAAATCAACTAGTGCGTGAAAAGAAATTGCTTCCAATCAAGATGAGTCACACTGCAATGACGTATCACGATCCTTGCTACCTAGGTCGTCACAACGAAATTTATCAACCACCACGTGAAATTCTTGAAGCAACTGGTGCACAGATCACTGAGATGCCACGTAATAAAGAACGTTCATTTTGTTGCGGCGCAGGTGGTGGACGTATGTGGATGGAAGAAAAACTTGGAACCCGCATTAATTTAAATCGTGTTGATGAAGCGATTGGAACTGGCGCACAAGAGTTAGCGGTTGCCTGTCCTTTCTGCCGCGTCATGACAACTGATGGAATGAGCTCTCGCGAGTCAGCCATGGAGGTTCTAGACGTAGCTCAGGTGTTGCTCCGTTCAGTTAAGGGGTAAATCTGAGTCCATTCTCAGGAATCTCCCAGTTGGTGGGAGCATTGTTGAGCCATGACCACAACAGCAGAAAAGACAATGCAGCGCATCCTCGTCGTTGACGATGAGGCAAGTATTAGCGAGTTAATTTCCACCTCGCTGCGATTCGTTGGTTTTGATGTGCGCACCGCAGCTAATGGCGCACAAGCGTTAGCTATGGCTGAAGAATTCAGACCGCATGCAATGGTTCTAGATGTCATGTTGCCTGATCTTGATGGTTTTGAAGTCTGTAAGAAAATCCGTAACGAAGGTGTTGACACTGGAGTTTTATTCTTAACAGCTAAAGATGGCATGGAAGATAAAGTAAAAGGTTTAACTCTTGGTGGCGATGACTACATGACAAAGCCATTTTCACTTGAAGAGTTGGTTGCACGATTGCGCGCGCTTCTCCGTCGCACAGGCGTCGACCACATTGAAATAGATGATGAAAAGATGCGCTTTGCCGATCTTGAACTCGATGAAGCTACGCATGAAGTTCGCCGTGCAGGCAACTTGCTTGATTTATCTCCAACAGAGTTCGCGCTAATTCGTTACTTAATTATTAACGCTGATCGCGTTGTCTCTAAGTCACAGATCCTTGATCATGTGTGGCAATATGACTTCCGTGGGGATGCAGGAATTGTTGAGACTTATATTTCCTACCTCCGCAAAAAAATTGATGCTTTCGATCCGCCACTTATCCATACAGTGCGTGGGGTTGGCTATCGCTTACGAATGCCAGCTAAGTAAAACTAAATGAATTCACCCCTTCGCAATTGGTCACTACGTAACCGATTAACGGTTGGTGTATTGATTCTTTCAGCGCTGGGATTTATTGGTGGCGGATTAGTAGTTCAAACCTCTTTGCGTGGATATTTAATTGGTCAGATTGACGAACAGCTCACAAGTGTTATTGGTGGGACATCACAACGTCTTAATGCCGCAGGAATTATTAATGATGATGAAGTTAATCCTGGTGAAGCAGGCGAAGAAAATGAAAATGGGCGGATGAGGGCCCAAAATAAAGCAGTTACACCACTTAATCGAATTCCAACTTCCATTTCCGTTTCACTATTAGACAGCAATGGTGCATTTGTCGGCGGAATTGGCGGAGACTTAAATACCAACAGAATTGCAGATTTCATTGTTGGGTGGACACCACAACACATTGCTTCACTAGGTGATACGCCATTTACCTTGCGGACAAAAGGGGAAGATTTTCGTTTAGTTACACAGGTTTTGCCATCTGCGGCCGGATCGGTTGTAGTTGCCCAGTCATTGGCTGATTTTGATAAGACGACACATAAAGTTGCGCGCGCACTTTTGTTTATCGGTTTTATTGTTTTGTTACTTATCGGTTTTGCAGCACGTCAAGTTATTAAGCTCAGCATGAAACCTCTTGAAGCTGTTGAAGTAACTGCAGAAAAAATTGCAGCGGGAGATCTGTCTGCACGCCTTGATAACTTCGAACCCGATACTGAAGTTGGTCGTTTGAGTACGTCTCTTAACACAATGCTCGAACGAATTGAAGAGTCTTTCGCTGTACGAACAGAAAGTGAAGAAAAACTCCGTCGATTCGTCGCCGATGCCAGCCACGAACTTCGGACACCGCTTACATCTATTCGCGGTTTTGCCGAACTACATCGACAAGGCGCAGTACCTGATGGTGAGAAAACTAAAGAACTACTTGGAAGAATTGAAAAAGAGTCTGTACGTATGGGAGCTTTGGTCGAAGATTTATTGCTTCTGGCGCGCCTTGATCAATCACGTGCGATTGAATCTAAGCCCGTAGATATTGCACATCTAATTGAAGAAACTGTTGCATCGGCATCGGCTGCTGGACCTGATCATCTGATTAATGTTCAAATGCCGAAAGAGTTATTCGTCCTTGGGGATTCAGATCGTATTTATCAAGTCTTTACAAATTTATTAGCAAATGCACGCGTGCACACACCAGCAGGTACTTCTATTCAAGTGATTGCGCGTCAAGAAGAAGATGGCGTGTATGTCTCTGTCGCCGATAATGGTCCAGGATTAAGTGAAGCCGATCAAAAGCGAATCTTCGAACGATTCTTCCGTGCTGATCCTTCACGTCAACGCCTTAGCCAAGAGGGCAGCGGTTTAGGTTTATCTATTGTTGATTCAGTAATGCAGGCACACGGTGGCAAGGTTGGCGTTAGCTCCAAGCCAGGCCAAGGAACGGTATTTACGCTGTTTTTCCCAACAGAAAAAGCTTAGTTCAACGATTCCATAGCTTTAAGAACGGCGATGCGTTCTTGAATTGGCGGGTGGGTTGAAAATAACTTTGAAACAGCTTTCGCATCTAAAGGTGACTCAATCCAAATATGTGCAATTGAATTTGATTTCTGCCTAACTACTGTCGAATCCTGTGCAAGAACTTCTAACGCACTTCGAAGTCCGGCTGGGTTTCGCGTAAAAGCTACGGCAGTTGCATCAGCTAATGATTCACGCTTTCTGGAAATTGCAGATTTTAAAAGCATCGCCGCAAGTGGTGCCAAAATTAAAATGAGAAGTGAAAAAACTAAAGCAAGTGGGTTGGAGTTATTATCACGATCGCGATCTCGCCCACCGCCGAACCACATCATCCGTGTCAGCATATCGCTCAAAATTGCTATCGCCCCGGCTGTAGTAGCAGCCACCGCGGAAACTAAAGTGTCGCGATTAGCAACGTGCGCCATCTCGTGTGCAATTACACCTTGAAGTTGATCGCGATCCATTACATCTAAAATCCCAGTAGTAAATGCAATCAATGCATGTTCTTGATTTCGACCAGTCGCAAAAGCATTTGGTGCGCTATCAATAACGATTGCAACTTTTGGCATAGGTAGGCCACTTGCAATCGTTACTTCTTGGATCAAATTAAATAGTTTTGGGTTATCAGATTCCTGAATTAACTTTGCACCAGTCATTGTTAAAACCAATTTGTCCGAGCCGTAATACGAACCCCAAACAGAAACCAGCGCAATACCTACGGCAATCGGAACAATCGCAGTTGTTGATTGGCCAAAGTAAGTAAGGGCGGCAAAAGCCATAAGCCAAACAAGTACGCCCATACCAATGAGCAAACCGATTGTCTTGCGGCGATTGGCCGCTTGCGCAGTTCTAAAGTTCATTAAAACTTAACGTTCGGAGCTTTGCGATCTTGTGGATCTTCAACTTCGTAAAATTCGCGCTCGGTAACTTTTGCAAAACCTGCAAAGAAGTTAGTTGGCACTGTTTTTACTGCCGTATTGAGCGAGCGCACATTGTCATTATAGAACTGGCGGCTAAATGCAACTTTGTTTTCTGTAGTTGCTAACTCTTCTTGTAATGACATGAAGTTTGCCGACGCCTTTAAATCTGGATAAGCCTCAGCGACTGCTAATAATCCGCGCAACGCTTGTGTCAACATTCCATCTGCAGCTGCAGTGTCAGCAACAGTCGTTGCGGTAGTTGCCTTTGCACGTGCCGTGACTACTGCATCAAAAGTAGACTGTTCATGCTTTGCATATCCCTTAACTGTTTCTACTAAGTTGGGGATTAAATCTGCACGTCGCTTCAGCTGAACTTCAATCTGTGCCCACGCTTCGTTAACTGAGATATTTAAACGAATAAGGCGGTTGTATTGAGCAACGAAAAATACGGCGATTAAAGCGATGACACCAAGAATTACGATTATTTCCATACCTAATTAAACCGCGTTTTAAGCAGTTTCATTCCTGCAGATTTACTGAATTTTTGATTTATGGAAGTTTAAGAATGAGCGTGAAGGCGTTGGTCCGCGCTGTCCTTGGTATCTAGAACCGTATTTTTGGCTGCCATAAGGGTGCTCGGCCGGAGATGAAAGTTTGATCAAGCACAGCTGACCAATCTTCATTCCTGGAAAGAGTTTGACGGGCAAGTTGGCAACGTTTGAAAGCTCTAACGTGATGTGGCCGCTAAAGCCTGGATCGATAAATCCTGCAGTGGAGTGAGTTAACAAACCAAGTCGACCCAATGATGATTTACCTTCTAAGCGCCCTGCAATGTCATCGGGCAAAGTAATAACCTCGTAGGTGCTTGCTAATACAAACTCACCTGGGTGCAAAATAAAGGGTTCATCACCTTCTGCAATAACTTCACGGGTTAACTCTGGTTGCTCAACCGAAGGATCGATGACGCTGTATTTATGATTTTCAAATACCCGGAAAAATTTATCAAGTCGAACATCCACCGATGATGGTTGGATCATCCCTTCGTGGAATGGCTCGCAGCCGACGCGGCCTGCATTGATTTCGGCGAGAATGTCGCGATCACTTAGTAGCACGCTTGGAACCCTATCTTGGATTGGTGGCGCTTTTAGGCAGCGAAATACGCCTAACAGGGTTGCATAAGTTACTGGCTGGTAGCACTATTTGCCCATGAGCCATTACACAGCCAACCTGCGCGATATCCAATTCTGCCTCTTTGACCTACTTGGACGCGAGAAAGTCATGGGTACCTCTTTATATAAAGATGTTGATCGTGACACCGCAATGGGCATGTTGGAAGAAATGAAGCGATTGTGCGAAAACGATCTTGCTGCATCTTTTGTTGAAGGCGATCGAATGGGAACAGATTTTAATAAAGCAACAGGTGATGTGAAGTTGCCTGCAAGTTTTATTAAGTCATACCAAGCCTATGTCGACGGAGAATGGTGGCGTCTTGATGCGCCTGTTGAACTTGGTGGAATGAAAGTTCCACCGTCGGTTCGTTGGGCAATCGCTGAAATGGTTTTGGGTTCTAATCCTGCAATTCATATCTATGCATCTGGTTATGCATTTGCCCAAGTTGCACATGTCTTAGGAACCGAAGAACAAAAACATTTAGCAAAGTTAATGGTTGAAAAACACTGGGGCGCAACTATGCAGTTGACCGAACCAGATGCAGGCTCAGATGTTGGCGCAGGTCGCAGCAAGGCTGTGCAGCAAGCTGATGGTTCGTGGCACATCACCGGAACAAAACGATTTATTACTTCAGGTGATGCTGATCTGTACGAAAACATTATTCACTTTGTACTTGCACGCCGCGAAGGTGGCGGGCCAGGAACAAAGGGCCTTTCATTATTTCTAATTCCGAAATTTATGTTTGATCCTAAAACTGGCGAGCTTGGAAAGCGCAACGGGGTGTATGTAACTAACGTTGAACATAAGATGGGCTTAAATGTTTCATCTACCTGTGAAATTAATTTGGGTGAAAAAGAACCTGCAGTTGGTTACTTGCTGGGAGATGTGCATGAAGGTATTGCACAAATGTTTAAGGTAATTGAGTTTGCCCGCATGATGGTTGGAACTAAGGCTATTGCAACGCTTTCTGCGGGTTACCAGCAAGCACTTGCATATGCCAAGGTGCGTATCCAAGGCGGAGATATGAAAGTCATGAACGACAAAGCATCCCCGCGAGTAACGATTATTCATCACCCTGATGTGCGCCGTTCTTTAATGGTCCAAAAGTCTTATTCAGAAGGCATGCGCGCCCTTGTTTTATACACCGCATCTATTCAAGATGAAATCGAACTAGCTGAAGCAGCTGGCGATAAAGATCGCACTGCCGACATGATTGCACTTAATGATTTGTTGTTACCAATTGTTAAGGGTTACGGGTCAGAAAAATCTTGGACTTTGCTTGGTACTGAATCACTTCAGACTTTTGGTGGTTCTGGATTTACGCAGGATTGGCCACTAGAGCAGTATGTTCGCGATGCAAAGATTGATACTTTGTATGAAGGTACTACTGCGATTCAAGGTCTTGATTTCTTTTTCCGAAAAATTGTGAAAGACGGTGGACGCGCTCTTGGTCTGCTTGGAAAAGAGATTCAAAAGTTTGCAGAATCGGGTGGTGCTAACGCTGAAGAGAAAACCGCACTACTCAAAGCTCTGGGTGATTTAAATGCAATTGTTGGTGTACTTGTGGGACATGCAATGGAATCACAAAGCGATGCGGCAAAGATCTACCAGGTTGGATTAAATACCTCTCGTTGCTTGATGGCAGTTGGCGACATTATTACTTCTTGGTTGTTGCTACGCCAAGCTGACATCGCAGTTGAAAAACTTCCAACTGCAACTGGCAAAGATAAAGATTTCTATACCGGCAAGATTGCTTCGGCATCATTTTTCATTAAGAACTACCTTCCACACATCACTGCTGATCGCATAATTGTTGAAGCAACTGATGGCGCCATCATGGAATTGCCAGAAAGCGCCTTCTAGACCGCTATCCTTGCCGGATGCTTACGCGCTATAAAGGGGAAATCCTTACCTTACTTGGCGCTGTCTTTTTTTCATTTAATGGTGTTGTAGCTAAATTAGTTTTAACTTCAGGTCTTTCATCGATGCGTTTAACCCAAGTGCGTTGCGGTGGGGCCTTTATATTTCTTGGTCTTTATATTTTCTTACGTTATCGCGATAAGTTGAAAGCAAAAAGAGAAGATCTGCCCCTGCTTTTTGCTTATGGAATCATTGGATTTCTGCTTGTCCAGGCGCTGTATTTCGTTGCTATTACTAGATTAAACGTCTCTGTTGCTTTGATTTTGGAGTTCACCGCACCTATTTGGATTGTGCTGTGGTTGCGCTTTGTAAAGCACAAAGTAGTTCCGCGGTTAATGTGGGTGGCAATCTTTTTAGCTTTTGGTGGCCTGGTTCTTATTGCCCAAGTGTGGAAAGGCAGAACTTTAGATCCCATTGGTGTTGCTGCAGCCTTACTTGATGGAATTGTTTTAGCCGCGTTTTTCTTGCTTGGTGAAAAACTAACAGCTAAGCGCGATGTCGAATCGCTAATGGTTTATGGCTTTGGTTTTGCTTCCCTTGGCTTGGCAATTGCAATGCCGTTGTGGTCGTACCCAACCGAAATCTTTACGCAATCAATGAATCTGCAAGGTCGTTTTGCCGCTTACAACATGCCGGGTTGGGTATTAATTGCGTGGGTAATTATTATGGGAACCATAGTTCCCTATTTGTTAGTAGTTAAAGGTTTGAAATTACTTTCAGCGTCAACAAGCAGCGTTATGGGAATGGCTGAGCCCGTCTTAGCTGGAGTATTTGCGTGGATCTGGTTATCTGAAACGTGGAACTTCATCCAACTAGTTGGCGGAGTAACGGTGATTATTGGAATTATCTTGGCCGACAAAGCACGTTCTGCTGCGCATTAATTACGCGCCAAAAACTACGCCGTCAGTAGGTGGTGCTTCACGTTGTTGAGTCCAGTCTGTTCCGCCGCCAGGATTTTGTGGCATGTCATAGAAGCGTGCATAGTGAAGTTGAGCAGAAACTGTAATTGTCTTTGTAGGTCCATTACGGTGCTTAGCTACAATCAAATCCGCTTCGCCGGTACGGTTTTGTGAGTCATACATGTCATCACGGTGCAGCAAGATAACCATGTCAGCATCTTGTTCGATGGAACCTGATTCACGTAGATCTGAAAGCATTGGCTTTTTATCGCTTCGCTGTTCAGGAGAACAGTTGAGCTGTGAGATAGCAATAACGGGGATATTGAGCTCTTTTGCCATCAATTTAAGGTGACGAGAGAACTCAGAGACTTCTTGTTGACGGTTTTCGACGCGCTTACCTGATGACATCAACTGCAAGTAGTCGATAACAATTAGCTTTAAATCATGACGTTGCTTTAAACGACGCGCCTTTGCGCGGATTTCCATCATTGAAAGATTAGGTGAGTCATCGATAAATAAAGGTGCTTCAGAGATTTCACCCATACGACGTGCAAGTCGAGACCATTCATCATCAGATAATGTGCCGGCACGAATATTATTTAAACCCACACGTGCTTCGGCAGACAACATACGCATTGTGATTTCAGATTTAGACATTTCAAGTGAGAAGATCACTGAAGTTTGACCATCATGAATCGATGCGTGACGTGCGATATCAAGGCCGAGAGTTGACTTACCAACTGCAGGACGCGCAGCCAAAATAATCATGTTGCCTGGATGAAATCCGTGCGTCAACGCATCAAGATCTTTAAATCCACTCTTCACACCTTCAATACCAACGCCTTTTGAAATTGCTTCAATCTCATC
>WLCU01000003.1 GCA_009705165.1 Actinomycetota bacterium
AACGCTTTGTAACTCTCGCGGTTGGCTGCACAGGTGGCAAACATCGAAGTGTTGCGATTGCGCAAGAGATAGCGCGGCAATTGACCTCAAAAGAATTCGGTGCATATGCAACGCACCGTGATGTTGGGCGAGAGTAACTAGTGCCGAAAGTAGTTGCACTCGGTGGTGGCCATGGTTTGGCTGCAACATTATCCGCACTTCGCCAGCTAACCTCAGAAATCACAGCAGTTGTTACTGTTGCAGACAATGGTGGATCAAGTGGTCGATTGCGCGAAGAGTTTCCTATTCTGCCGCCAGGAGATTTACGAATGGCATTGGCAGCGTTGTGCTCTGATGATGAATGGGGCCGCACATGGGCCGACATTATGCAACACCGTTTTGAAAGTGAAGGCGCTTTAAATGGCCATGCAATGGGCAATCTACTTTTAGCATCGCTGTGGAATAACAATGAGGATCCAGTTACCGGTTTAGATCGCGTGGGCCAGTTACTTAAAGTTATTGGTCGTGTTTTACCTATGGCATCTGAGCCACTAGATATTGAAGGAACGTTTATTACTTCGACCGGCAGAATTGTCATCAGAGGTCAAAAAGAAGTTGCAACCGCAAAGGGCCGAATTGAATCACTGCGGGTAATCCCTGCTAACCCAGAAGCTCGGCTTGAAACTTTAACTGCTATCCGAGTTGCTGACTGGATCACCATGGGACCTGGTTCATGGTTTTCCTCGGTTATGCCACACCTGATGGTTCCAATGCAGCTAGATGCACTCATTCGGAGTAAAGCCAAAAAGATTTTGATTCTAAATCTAGATGCCACGAACACGGCAAATGGTGAAGAATTTGCTGGGTCCACACCTGAAGAACATCTGGATTTCTTTCATTCATATGCCCCTGAGTTAAAAATTGATTACTGTTTAGTCGATACTTCAGTAGTTCGTAACTCCACAGCATTAGATGCCGCGGCCGCAGCCCTTGGCGGCAGGGTGATTAAGGCCGATATTCGCAAAGCACCAGGCAGTGTTCATCACGATGTTTCAAAATTAACTCTTCATTTAGGCCACATCATGGGCCCAAAACTGGTTGGATAACCTCATGGCAATGACCGCATCGGTAAAAGACGAACTGAGTCGTATCTCAATTACCAAACCTTGTTGCCGCAAAGCTGAAGTCTCCTCTTTGCTTCGCTTTGCAGGTGGGCTTCACATCGCTGCCGGTAAGATTTTAATTGAGGTTGAACTTGATACTTCACAAAGTGCGCGCAGATTGCGCAAAGACATCGCCGACATTTATGGCCATGATTCTGATTTAGCTGTTTTATCTTCAAGTGGTTTGCGCAAAGGTTCACGTTATGTCGTTCGAGTAATAGAAGCTGGCGATGCACTGGCCCGCCAAACAGGTTTAGTAGATGCAAATGGTCGCCCAGTCCGAGGACTTCCTCCACAAGTTGTTTCCGCCGCGATTTGCGATTCAGAAGCTGCATGGCGCGGTGCATTTATTGCACATGGCTCACTTACTGAACCAGGCCGTTCATCTTCACTTGAAATTACTTGTCCTGGACCAGAAGCTGCCCTTGCACTTGTGGGCGCTGCGCGTCGTATGGGAATCGTTGCAAAGGCCCGTGAAGTTCGCGGTGTTGATCGCGTTGTAATACGAGATGGAGATGCAATCGGAGTTTTGCTCACTCGTCTTGGGGCGCATGAATCTGTACTCGCCTGGGAAGAACGTCGAATGCGCCGTGAAGTCCGAGCAACAGCTAACCGCCTTGCTAATTTTGACGATGCCAATCTTCGCCGTTCGGCTCGTGCAGCCGTTGCCGCAGCCGCGCGCGTGCAACGTGCAATGGAGATTTTGGGCCCAACAATTCCTGATCATTTAAAGGAGGCTGGTGAACTTCGAATCAACCATGGGCAAGCCTCGCTGGAAGAACTTGGATCTCTTGCAACGCCGCCGATGACCAAAGATGCAATCGCTGGTCGAATTCGTCGATTACTTGCAATGGCCGATAAACGGGCCTCTGAACTCGGAATTCCTGATACCGAAAGCGGACTTTCCCCCGATTTGTTGAATTAAACACCCCGGCTACCCGCTGGTTGGCTAACTCGCCACTGATAGGATTTACATCAAGACCCCAGCGTTGTGGCAGTCATACAGACCACCAATAGCTGGGCTTTTTCATTCCTAGCCCCTTTAGTAGCAAGGACACGTACTGTGATTAATGTCGGAATCAATGGCTTTGGACGCATCGGTCGTAACTTCTTCCGTGCATCTCTAACAAATCCAAATATCAACATCGTCGGAATCAATGACCTCACACCAAATGAGACATTAGCCCACCTTCTTAAGTACGACTCTATTTTGGGCCGCTTGGGAATGGACGTCACATTCACAGATGACTCAATCACCGTTGGTGGCAAGACAATTAAAGTTTTTTCAGAGCGCGACCCAGCAAATCTTCCTTGGGCATCTGTTAAAGCCGATGTCGTTGTTGAATCAACAGGAATTTTCACAAAAGCTGCAGATGCTCAAAAGCACATCACGGCAGGAGCAAAGAAGGTAATTATCTCTGCGCCAGCAACTGATGAAGACATCACAATCGTTATGGGTGTTAACCACAATAACTACGATGGCTCAAAGCACAACATCATTTCAAACGCATCATGTACAACTAACTGCTTGGCACCAATGGCCAAGGTTCTAAACGATAACTGGGGAATTGTTAAGGGCTTGATGACCACGATTCATGCCTACACAAACGACCAAGTAATCCTAGATTTCCCGCACAAGGATCTTCGCCGCGCACGTGCAGCAGCGACTAACATGATTCCAACATCAACAGGTGCTGCAAAGGCAATCTCATTAGTTCTTCCAGAACTTAAGGGAAAGCTCGATGGTTATGCAATGCGCGTTCCTGTTCCAACAGGATCTGCTACAGATTTGACGGTAGAACTTGCCAAGGAAGCAACTGCTGCAGAAATCAACGCAGCAATGAAGGCAGCAGCAGCGGGAGAACTTAAGGGATTCCTTTCATACACGGAAGATCCAATTGTCTCTTCAGATATTGTTACTGATCCATCTTCATGTATCTTCGATTCAGGTTTGACCAAGGTAATTGGCAATCAAGTTAAAGTTGTTGGTTGGTATGACAACGAATGGGGTTATTCAAACCGCCTTGTTGATTTGATCGCCCACGTTGGCAAAACTCTCTAATGTCAGATTTTGCAACTCTTGATGTAGCTGGAAAGCGAATCTTTCTACGCTGTGACCTTAATGTGCCCTTGAAAGAGGGTGTCATTAAGGATGACGGCCGTATCAAAGCTTCGCTTCCAACTATTCAAGCGCTTTTGGAAAAAGGTGCATCCCTTGTAATCGCCGCTCACTTAGGCCGACCAAAGGGTGAAGCAAAGCCTGAACTTTCATTAGCGCCAGTTGCAAAAAGACTTGGTGAACTTCTAGGCAAGGAAATTATTTTTCCAGGTGAAGTGACTGGTGAAAAAGTAAGCACAGCTGCGGCCGCACTCAATCCTGGCCAAATCCTATTGCTTGAAAATATTCGCTTTAACGCTGCAGAAACCAGTAAGGAAGAGTCAGAGCGCGCAAGCTTTGCTAAAGAGTTGGCATCACTTGCCGATTTCTATGTAGGCGATGGTTTTGGCGCAGTTCACCGTAAACATGCATCAGTTTTTGATCTACCTAAACTCTTGCCACATGCTGCAGGAAAATTGGTTTCTGCCGAAGTTGAAGTGCTAAAAAAACTTACACAAAACCCCGAGCGCCCATATGGAGTTGTTTTGGGTGGGGCAAAGGTTTCAGACAAATTAGGTGTTATTGAAAACCTACTGGGCAAAGTTGATGTACTAGCAATTGGGGGAGGAATGGTTTTTACTTTCCTCAAGGCTCAAGGCAAAGAGATCGGCACTTCTTTAGTTGAAACTGAGATGCTTGATGTGGTTAAGGGATTAATTGACTCTGCAGCCAAAAATGGTGTCAAACTAGTTCTTCCTACAGACATAGTCGTTGCGCCAACATTTGCTGCAGATGCAACACCCACACTTGTATCTGCTGACAAAATTCCCGCAGATCAAATGGGATTAGATATCGGTCCTGAATCAGCTGCAGCTTTTGCAGCTGAAATCGCCGCATGTAAAACAGTATTTTGGAATGGCCCAATGGGAGTTTTTGAATTTCCTAATTTTGCCGCAGGTACGAAGACCGTTGCAGAAGCGCTCACAAAAGTTTCAGGCATCTCTGTTGTCGGCGGGGGAGATTCTGCCGCAGCAGTTCGAGCACTTGGCTTCGCCGATTCTGATTTCGGATACATTTCAACCGGTGGCGGAGCGTCACTTGAATATTTAGAGGGCAAGGAACTTCCTGGTCTTCAAGCACTTGGCTTATAAGGAGCAATAATGCGTAAACCATTAATGGCTGGAAACTGGAAGATGAACCTTAATCACCTTGAGGCGATTGCAGTTGCTCAGAAGTTGGTTTATTCACTAGATGAGAAAGATTATGACGCAGTAGATGTTGCAATCATCCCGCCTTTTACTGATATCCGCTCCATACAAACTCTTATCGATGGCGATCGTTTACGTTTAACTTACGGCGCTCAGGATTTATCACCTGAAGCAAGTGGGGCATTTACTGGCGATATCGCGGGGTCAATGTTACACAAACTTGGTTGCACATATGTATTAATTGGTCACTCCGAACGCCGAGCTATCCATGGCGAAAGCGATACCCTCATTAATCGTAAAATTAAAGCCGCGCTTGCCAATGAGTTAATTCCTATTTTCTGTGTAGGTGAAGAACTTGCCATTCGCGAATCTGGTGCGCATGTTAGTCATGTGATTCGCCAAGTTCGTGCAGGTCTTGAAGGATTTACAAAGCCTGAGTTAAAAAAGATTGTTATCGCCTATGAACCAGTGTGGGCAATTGGCACTGGCAAAGTTGCAACACCTGAAGATGCCCAAGAAGTGTGTGCATCTATCCGTGAAGAAATTGAGAATATCGGCTCGGCAGAGATCGCCGCGAATATGCGTATTTTGTATGGCGGTTCCGTGAAGTCCTCAAATGTTGCTGAAATCATGAAAAAGAGCGATGTTGACGGAGCCCTTATCGGGGGAGCAAGCCTTGACCCTGAGGAATTAGCCAAGATTGTTAAGTTCCACGCGCAATCCGAGTAAGGCTTAAGGGGCTTTAGCAGGTATCCTTACCCTCTACGAAACAAGGAGTTCGACAACGTGAAATTAGCTCTCTCAATCTTGCTCGTCATTACAAGCGTGCTCATGATCCTTTTGGTTCTACTTCATAAAGGTAAGGGCAGCGGCCTATCCGATCTTTTCGGTGGTGGAATTTCAACCAACTACGGTGGGTCATCAGTTGTTGAGCGCAATTTAGATCGCATCACAATCGTTGTAGGTGGATTGTGGTTTGCACTAGTTGTAGCTCTTAGTCTTGTTCTTAAGTAAATAATATTTTTTCAATTTTCATCTTTTAAAGGAGTACATACATGGCAAGTGCAATTCGTGGAAGCCGAGTCGGCGCTGGCCCTATGGGCGAGGCAGAACGCGGTGATTCGATTGCTCGCGCCTATGTTTCATATTTCTGTGCAAATGGGCATGAAGTTCGCCCATCTTTTGCCGTAGAAGAAACCGTTGTTATCCCTGCCGAATGGGATTGCCCAAAGTGTGGTTACCCAGCAGGTCGCGATCGTAATAATCCGCCTAGCCCAGTTAAGAATGAGCCGTACAAAACTCACCTTGCCTACGTTAAAGAGCGTCGCACCGATGCTGAAGGCGAAAAAATTCTAGAAGATGCACTTCGTAAACTCCGCGGAGATGACGAAGACTAGAGAGTTTTTGCAGCCGCAAGAATTTGGTCAATACCCGCAGTTCGGTTTTTTAGATTCAACCGAAGGAGCGGGTATTTTCTTGAAGCAATGGCTTTGCCGTCACCTAAAGCTTGAGCGGCAACAAGAGTTTTAAAACCAAAGCTCTGGCCTGGGATTGCGATATCACGGGTGCAATCTCCGGTAATTTGCAAGAAAGCTCCATTTTGCTGTCCACCTTTATGGAACTGACCAGTTGAATGCAAAAAGCGTGGCCCCCAACCAAAAGTTACGGGGACGCCAGCCTTAGCTGTAAGAATGTGGCGGAGCTGAGCAATTTTTGCATCATCTTTGCGATCTAGATATGCCATGAGTGCGATGTAACCACCTTGTGGGACATTGTTAATAAAGGCCCTTAGCGTTTCAACCAGATTTAAACCTTGACCAAAGATTTCAACTTCATCATCTGTTGCATCTGCAACAAAACTTGGCAGAACTCCGCCCCATTGACTTAGAAGTGCCGAAGTTTGTTCCTTCGCCTCAGTCACATTTGGTTGATTAAAAGGATCAATCATTAGCGCTGATCCAATTAGCGCGGTGACCCATTCCCAAATTATGAACTGAGAAGCTAAATCGGCTTCAACAACTAAATCAGCATCTCCCGCGTAGGCAATTGAAAATACATTGGGGGACTGCTCGTGATTTTCTATGACAATAGGTAAACGACCAACTTGATTCTTGCCCGTTGATTCTGCAATTAGTTGTTCAACCCAATCGCTTAATCCAGGCATCGATGACTGTGCGTCAGTGAAGGAGAGATACTGGCCTGCATTAAAAGAGAGCAGATATGCAATTCCAAGAATTTGAGAGGGATCTTTGATGAATGCGGTTTTTGTATCGCTGGCATTGTCTAATAGGACAGAAACATCAACACCTACAAGTGCTGCTGGTACTAAACCAAAAGCACTCAAAACACTAAAACGACCTCCTACATGAGGGTCGGCATTGATAACGGTGAATCCTCTGCTGCGTGAATCCTGATCTAGTGGCGAACCTGGATCGGTGACGATAACCATATGCTCTTTGGGTAAAAGGTCCGCTTGAGTAAATGCTGATTCAAATAGTGAACGTTGAGAAGCTGTTTCAATCGTTGATCCCGATTTTGAACTCACTACAACAACAGATTTAGCCAAATCCAATTCAAGTGCATGTGCTACATAGTCAGGGTCGGTTGAATCTAAAATGAAAAGTCTTTTTCCAAAGGTTTGTGCAATTACTTCAGGCCCAAGAGAGGATCCACCCATTCCACAAAGGATTACATTTTCTTTATCTCTATGCTTTGCATAAAGTGCATCTAATGCCGGAAGTAGTTCTCGTGAGCTTTCAGGTAGGTCGATCCAGTTGAGTCGAATGGATGCCTCGGCTTGCGCGGCAGATCCCCAGATTGTTGAATCTTTAGCAGCTAGTTGCACATGTGCAGCTTGTAACGCTAAATAGCGAGCATCTTGTCTGTCGATATTTTCAATTGCTTTTCCAGAAATTTTCATCATCCTTGTTGCGCAACCTTTACATTTTCTAGTAGCTCAGTCCAAGCCTGGGCAAATTTTTTAACACCATCTATTTCTAAATCAGTTGTTACTGAGTCAAGAGAGATGTTAAGTGCTGAGAGCGCCTTCAATACATCTACGGCAGCTGCGTAGTTGCCTGTCACCGTATCACCACGAATAACCCCATGATCGATGACGGCATCTAGAGTCGATTGAGGCATCGTATTAACGGTGTGCGGCGCAATGAGTTCAACGACATAGCGCGTGTCATCATATGTTGGATCTTTAACACCAGTGGATGCCCAGAGTGGTCTTTGCTTATTTGCGCCGCGTTTTTCTAACTCCATCCAACGGGTAGAAGAAAATTTCTCTTCGAAAAGTTGATAAGCAAGGTGCGCATTAGCAATGGCTGCTTTCCCCATTAAAGCTTGTGCAGCTTCAGAACTATCCTTTTTTAAGAGCGCATCTACTGCAGAGTCAATACGACTAATAAAAAATGATGCCACAGAATGAACATGTGATGGATTATCCGCCTTTTCAACGCCGGCCATATAAGCATCGATGACAGCGCCATAACGTTTAACCGAAAAAATCAAAGTGACATTTACGCTAATGCCAGCGGCCACAAGTTCTGTGATAGCTGGTAGACCTTCAACTGTTGCTGGAACTTTAATCATTAAATTTGGGCGGTCAATAATTGCCCACAATTCTCTTCCCGCAGCTATTGTGGCGGCGGTGTCATGGGCCAAACGTGGATCAACCTCGATGCTTACTCGCCCATCAACTCCCTTTGTTTGAGAATAGATATCTTTAAAGAGATCACAGGCTGCCCGCACATCATCAGTGGTTAATTTCTTGATGAGTTCATCCACGGAGGCTGTTTTCATCGAAGCGATATCGGCTGCATACTCTTTGGCGCCGCTAATAGCTGCACTAAAAATTGATGGGTTTGTCGTCACACCAACTACTCCAGAATCAGCGATGCGAGCGGGTAGTGAATGTGAATCACTACCAGTTATTTTGGCTCGAGATAAGTCATCTAACCAAATTGAAGTTCCGCCTTTTGAAACATCATGGACTGACATTTATAATTTCGCCTTAATCTTGTTTGAAATTGCATCCACAGAAAAACCAAATTCAGAGAACAATTTCTTTGCATCTGCCGATGCACCGTAATGTTCAAGTGAAATTGCAATTCCAGAATCACCAATGTATTTGTGCCAGCCTTGAGCAATTCCAACCTCAATGCTGACTCTTAATTTAATTTCGGGGGACAGGACTGAGTCTTTATAACTTTGGTCCTGCTCTTCAAACCATTCAAGGCAAGGTGCGCTGACTACGCGAACTGCAATTCCTTGGGCAGCAAGATTTTTTTGCACGTCCAGGGCAAGTGAGACTTCAGAGCCTGTAGCGATCAAAATTGCCTTAGCCCCAGCTGTATCTTTTAGAACGTAAGCACCTTGCGATACACCAGTTGCTGGTGCACATTCATTGCGATCAAAGACAGGCAAGTTTTGACGAGATAATAAAATTCCTGCTGCTCTTCCACGAGTCAGAATCTTTTTCCAACTCTCAGCCACTTCATTGGCATCACCTGGACGAATAACATCAAGGCCAGGAATTGCTCGAAGCGCAGCAAAATGTTCGATCGGTTGATGAGTTGGTCCGTCCTCACCGACGCCGATTGAATCGTGGGTCCAAACAAAAGTTGATGGCACGTTCATAAGGGCAGCGAGTCGAACGGCGCCACGCATGTAATCACTAAATACGGCAAAAGTTCCACCAAAGGCACGGCTCAAACCATGTAGTGCAATTCCATTGAGAATTGAACCCATTGCATGCTCTCTAATTCCAAAGTGAATTATGCGCCCGTATGGATCGGCGCCTTTAATGGCACTAGTTGCCGGCAAGAAGGAACCACCGCCATCTATTGACGTGTTATTAGATCCTGCCAAATCTGCCGATCCACCCCAAAACTCTGGAAGTTTCTTAGCAATTGCATTTATAACTTGGCCCGAAGCTGCGCGAGTAGCTACGGCCTTATCTGGTGCAAACACAGGAATTTCTGCATCCCAACCGTTAGGTAGTTCTTTAGTTAACAAACGCTTAAGAAGTTGGGCTTGCTCTGGATTTGCAGTTTGCCATGTTGCAAATTTTTCATTCCATTGTGCATGTAACTGCGAACCACGAACTTTTACTTGACGTGCATGCTCTAGAACTTCTGTTGGCATTGCAAAATTTTCATCTGGATTAAGTCCAAGTGCTAATTTAGTTGCTGCGATTTCTTCATCACCAAGGGCTGAACCGTGGGAACCGGCAGTTCCCTGTGCTTTTGGTGCAGGCCAAGCAATCACTGACTTCATGCGAATTAGCGTTGGCTTAGAAGTTTGCTCCTTAGCTGCAGACATTGCAGCATCTAGCGCAGGCAAATCAACATTTCCATCATTTGCAGCGTTTACGTCGATTACGTGCCATCCGTAGGCACGGTAACGCGCTGAAACATCTTCAGTGAAAGCGTTATGTGTATCGCCTTCAATGGAGATTCGATTGTCATCATAAATAACTTTAAGTGCGCCAAGCTCTTGTGTTCCGGCAAGAGATGATGCTTCGGCACTTACGCCTTCCTGTAAATCTCCATCAGAGCAGATAACCCAAATTGAATGATCAAAGATTGATTGACCAGCTGGTGCGTTCTTATCAAGCAAACCCCGCTCATAACGAGCCGCCATCGCCATTCCTACAGCAGTTGCAACACCTTGACCCAATGGGCCTGTGGTCATTTCAACTCCGGCAGTGTGACCAAATTCTGGGTGACCAGGTGTCAGAGAGCCCCACGTACGAAACTGTTGTAGATCGCTCATTTCAAGGCCATAACCGCTTAAGAAAAGTTGAATGTAGAGCGTCAATGAAGAGTGTCCGCATGAGAGGACGAAGCGATCTCGGCCTAGCCAATGCGGATCGGAGGGATCATGAACTAGATGTCGCTGAAAAAGATTGTAAGCAACAGGAGCCAATGACATTGCAGTACCTGGATGGCCGTTTCCAACTTTTTGGACCGCATCTGCAGCAAGGGCTCGGGCATGAGCTACAGCACGATCATCTAAATCTGACCAACCAGTCATTGAACTCATTTCGATATTTCCATTTCTGTGCGTTGAATAGATAGCCAGATTTGCCACGCTGCAATCCAAACCAAAGTAGATCCAAGTAAATGAGTGCCAACGAGCAACTCGGGCACTCCTTGCAGGTATTGGATATAACCAATTCCTCCTTGCGCCAATGAAATTAAAAGAAAAATTGCTAAGCGTTTCTTGGTGAGCGCTGAAATATCTTTACGTAAGTAAAAAAGAATTGAGACAGCAATCAGAATTACTACGGCAAAACCATGCAATATCGCGGCATCTTGAATTCGAATGTGTAGGCGGGGTGCATTGATATCTCCTGCATGTGGGCCAGCACCTGTAACGACAGTTCCAAGAACCAAGACTATGACTGACCACATGACATGAATTTTCGAATAATTATTTATGTTACCTCGAATTTTTGTCTTAACTGCTGGTACTTTGCGCCTTGAGTGCAATGAAGTTGCTGCTGCAATCAGAATTATTGAGAGTAAGTAATGACTTGCAACCGCAATCGGATTTAGATTTGTTAGGACAGTGATTCCACCTAGTACGCCTTGACCAAATATTCCAAGAAATTGCCCAAGGGCAAGCAGGCGTAGATCTTTTCTGCCGGCTTTTAGAACTGCAACTAAAGTTGCAATCGCAATCGCCACCAACACAAAAGTTAACAGTCGGTTAGCAAATTCAATCCAAGAGTGCAGAACGCCTTCGGCTTGATTTTTAATTGGCACATATGAACCAGGCGTGCACTCGGGCCAAGTTGGGCAGCCGAGTCCAGAACCCGTTAAACGAACCGCACCACCTGTCACGACTATTGCCGCCTGAGATACCAACAGGGCCAAGCTCAACGGGGATAGGAATCGAGCCGCACGCGTAATTGCCATGCCCCAACCCTATGGCCGAAGCGGGCTCAGGCGGGCCGAGTGGCCGAAGGTGTCGAATTACGACACAATACTGTTGTGAAAATGGTTGGACACACAAACATGGGCAGCGGCGATGATTCGCGTACCCGTGATCTTGTAGCCCGCTCGATTCTAGAAAATGGACCATCTACCGCAGCAGTTCTTGGCAAACGGTTAGGTCTAACTGCAGCTGGAATTCGCCGCCACCTAGACCTGCTCGTAGCCGATGGCGTCCTTGAAGCCCGAGAGCCGCATTCTGCATTAATACGTGGACGAGGACGTCCTTCAAAGGTTTTCATCATGAGCGATAAGGGACGCGAGCAGTTTGAACACTCTTATGATGACTTAGCAGTAGCAGCTCTAAAATTTATGGCAACACAATCTGGCGATGAGTTGGTTTCCAACTTTGCGCAATCACGTGCTGAAGATATTGAGCGAAAAGCTACAGTCGCCATTTCTAAGAAAAGCAATAAATCTCAAGCCGTCGCTGATTTTCTAAGCGAACAAGGATATGCGGCAAGTATTCATAAAAAACCAATGGGTGAAGAGCTTTGCCAGCACCATTGTCCGATAGCTCACGTTGCTTCAGAGTTCCCACAATTGTGCGAGGCTGAAACTGAAGCGCTATCACGTTTGCTCGGAACACATGTGCAACGTTTAGCAACTATCGCTCATGGCGACGGAGTCTGTACAACTTTTATTCCAACGATCGCAACCACTACAAAGCGAAAGGTACGTGCATGACAATCGCACATCCAGAACTCGAAGGTATCGGAAACTATGAATATGGTTGGTCTGATAAAAGTGATATCGGAACAAACGCGAAACGTGGTCTAAATGAAGATGTCGTTCGCGACATTTCAGCTAAAAAGTCTGAACCGCAGTGGATGCTTGACCTTCGCCTTAAAGGCCTCTCTCTATTTGAGAAAAAGCCAATGCCAAACTGGGGTTCTGATCTCTCAGGAATTTTCTTTGACACTATTAAGTACTTTGTGCGCTCTACTGAAAAGCAGGCAGCAACTTGGGACGACCTTCCTGAAGAAATCAAAAATACTTATGATCGTCTAGGTATTCCAGAAGCTGAAAAGCAGCGCTTAGTTTCAGGTGTAGCAGCTCAATATGAGTCTGAAGTTGTTTATCACTCAATCCGCGAGGATCTTGAAAAACAAGGCGTAATTTTCTTAGACACAGACAGTGGACTTAAGCAGCATCCAGAGCTATTTAAAGAGTATTTCGGTTCAGTTATTCCTGTTGGAGATAACAAGTTTGCGGCATTAAATACTTCCGTATGGTCAGGTGGTTCATTTATCTATGTACCTAAGGGTGTTCACGTCGACATCCCTTTGCAAGCATATTTCCGCATCAATACCGAAAATATGGGTCAATTCGAGCGAACATTAATCATTGCTGATGAAGATTCATATATCCATTACGTAGAAGGATGCACAGCTCCAATTTATAAGTCAGATTCTTTGCACTCAGCTGTAGTTGAGATCATTGTTAAAAAGGGTGCACGAGTTCGCTACACAACTATTCAAAACTGGTCTAACAACGTTTACAACTTAGTTACTAAGCGCGCTACATGTGCAGAAGGCGCAACAATGGAATGGGTTGATGGAAATATCGGCTCCAAAGTAACTATGAAGTATCCAGCCGTATTCTTGATGGGACCACATGCAAAGGGAGAAACACTTTCACTAGCATTTGCAGGAGAGGGCCAACATCAAGACTCTGGAGCAAAGATGGTCCATGCTGCTCCATACACATCTTCTTCTGTTATTTCTAAATCTGTAGCCCGAAATGGTGGCCGCACTTCTTACCGTGGACTTGTTCAAGTTCAAGAAGGAGCGCATCACTCAAAGAGCACAGTTAAATGTGACGCTCTACTAGTTGACACTATTTCACGCTCTGATACATATCCCTATGTTGATATCCGAGAAGATGATGTGTCGATGGGACATGAAGCCACAGTTTCTAAAATCTCTGATGATCAGCTTTTCTATCTCATGTCGAGAGGTTTAAATGAGGATGAAGCAATGGCGATGATCGTTCGAGGTTTTATCGAACCAATTGCACGCGAACTTCCTATGGAATATGCCCTGGAGCTCAATCGCCTCATTGAACTTCAAATGGAAGGCGCAGTTGGATAATGTCGCTACTAACTACTAATTATCTAACACCGACCGGACGCGAAGAGGCGTGGCGTTTCACTCCTCTAAAACGCCTGCGTGGCTTGCACGATGGAAGTGCAGTAATTGCCGATCGCAATTCACTTATTGCTAAAGGTGCTTTGCCTACTGGTGTCAGTTTTGCCCGTGAAGCACTTGCACCACTTGCAGAAATTGACGATGTGATCATTGAGCGAATCCGCGGCAATGCAAACGATGTCGCCCATCTTTCAATCGCAGCTAACACTGAGGTTAAAGAAGCAATTTTCCTCTCAAGAAGCCAGGGTTCAACCGATACTGCCGAACTCTCAAGAGTGCGCATTTCATTGGGTATTCATGCAGTTGCCACGGTCATCGTTGAAAATATTGGCGATACGGTACTTGCTGAAGATTTAGAAATTTCGTTAGCACCAGGGTCATCTCTTACCTTCGTTTCATTGCAAGAGTTTGATTCAAAAGCTGTTTATGCCGCCCGTCACCATGCAGTTATTGATAAAGATGCAGTTTTTAAATCAATAACCGCAACCATTGGGGGAGACGTAGTACGTATTTTGCCAACTGTTGAATTTATCGCTCCAGGTGCTTCAGCAGAACTCCTTGGTGTCTATTTCGCAACAACAGGTCAGTTCTTTGAACATCGTATGCACGTCGATCACGCAGTTCCTAATGCGAAATCACGCGTCAATTACAAAGGTGCACTAGCTGGAAAAGACGCACACACTGTCTGGATTGGCGACGTACTCATCCGCGCAGTTGCTGAAGGTACAGATACCTATGAACTCAACCGAAACCTTTTGCTTACAGATGGGGCTCGCGCAGATTCAGTTCCAAATCTTGAAATTGAAACGGGCGAAATTGTTGGCGCAGGGCACGCAAGTACAACAGGCCGATTTGATGACGAACAACTTTTCTATTTGATGTCTCGCGGAATTTCACTTGAGGATGCACGCCGACTTGTTGTTCGTGGCTTCTTTACGGAAATCATCGGTCAAATTGGCGACGAAGAAGTACAAGAGCGCCTT
>WLCU01000030.1 GCA_009705165.1 Actinomycetota bacterium
ACATCTCGAATGATTGATTCACTGCTTTTTGCTCATGGCCTACGCACCGGAAGATTTACAAGTCCACACCTTGAAACTTACCGAGAACGAATTGCAATCAATGGTGAGCCGATTGATCCTAAAGATTTAATTTTTGCTTACAACGATATCGCTGCGTATCTAGATTTAATGGATACCAAATTCGAGCACCCCATTTCATTTTTTGAAGCAGTAACTGCACTTGCCTTTGTTGCCTTTGCAGAACACCCCGTAGATGTTGGAGTTATCGAGGTAGGCATGGGTGGCGAATGGGATGCAACTAATGTCATCGATGCCGATGTTTCGGTAATCATGCCGATTGGCTTTGACCATATGGAGTACTTGGGAAACACCTTGCATGAAATCGCGGCCACGAAGGCTGGAATTATCAAAGAGGGTGGCTTCATTGTTTTGGCGCAACAAGAGCCAGAGGCAGCAAAAGAATTAATTAGAAAAGCTGCCGAAGTTGGCGCCGATATTGCACGCGAAGGAATTGAGTATTCAGTGACATCTCGCGCCGTAGCCGTTGGTGGACAACTCATTACGATTCAAGGAATGCACGACACATACGATGAGATATTTCTGCCGCTTCACGGAAAGCACCAAGCTTCAAACGCAGCCAGCGCACTAGTTGCCGTTGAAGCATTCTTTGGTGATCAACCATTAGATATCGAAGCTGTGCGCGCAGGTTTTGCTGCAGTGACATCACCGGGTCGCTGCGAGGTTATTCACCGCGACCCAACTGTAATTTTGGATGCTGCACATAATCCACATGGTGCAAAAGCTTTGTCTGAAACTTTAAAGAGTGAGTTTAACTTTGATGAAATCGTGGCAGTTGTTGGTGTCTTTGCCGATAAGGATGCCACTGGAATCTTGCAAGAATTAGAGCCAATTGTTGATCATGTAATCGTTACTCAAAGTACATCGTCTCGAGCTATGAGTTCGACTGAACTTGAAAAGATTGCATCGTCTATTTTTGGCAGTGATCGAGTTTTTGAAATTAGTGATTTGCATACCGCACTTGATCGCGCAGTAACTGATGCAGTTAGGCCGCTGAGTGATGACAGCGTTGGGATAATCGTTACGGGGTCGGTAGTTACAGTCGGCGAATCGAAAACGTATTTAAGAAAGAAATTTGCGAAATGAAAGTTCTTGGTGCATCAGTTTTAGTAATGGAAAGCCTAACTCTGGGCTTTGCGATTTTATTGGCAACTAAAGATCATTCTGCCGCGGCATTAATTTACGGGTCAGTGATTTCGCTACTGCTGTTCTTAACGGCCGGAGTTCTCAAGCGACGTTCAGGTTTCTATATTGGCTCGATCATGCAGATTTTTATGATTGCATTTGGCTTCGTTATTCCTGCCTTTTTTCTTATAGGGGTGGTTTTTGTAGGACTATGGGCCGCGGCCATCATTGTTGGCCGAAAGGGTGAAGCCGCTCGCGCAGCTTTCGTGGCGCAGGCAGGGGAAAAGCCCTAATAGACTAGGCGGGTGAGCACAGAGAAAACCCTGATCCTGGTCAAGCCCGATGGAGTCCGTCGTGGTCTTGTTGGCGAAGTTATTTCTCGTGTAGAAACTAAGGGATATTCCATCGAAGCGTTACGCATGCTTAACGCAGATCGCGCATTACTCGAACAACATTATGCAGAACATATTGGCAAGCCATTTTATGAACCACTCGTTGAGTTCATGATGTCTGGTCCAATTGTCGCCATGGTTGCATCAGGAAATCGCGTCATTGAAGGTTTTCGTTCTTTAGCTGGTGTCACAGATCCAACAGTTGCTGCGCCCGGAACTATTCGTGGCGATCTTGCAAGAGATCAAGGCACCAAAGTTGTTCAGAATATTGTGCACGGTTCAGATTCACCAGAATCAGCTGCGCGCGAAATTCAAATTTTCTTCCCTAATTAATCAAGGAGTAAAAAAGTATGAGCTCAACAAGCAAGATGTCCTTTATCGGCCGCGATATGGCGGTTGACCTTGGAACTGCAAACACACTTGTATATGTTCGCGGACGTGGAATTGTGTTGAATGAGCCATCAGTAGTTGCCGTCAATCAAGATACTGGCGGAATTTTGGCCGTAGGTCTTGAAGCAAAAAAGATGATTGGCCGTACTCCTGGAAACATTGTTGCTATCCGCCCACTCAAAGATGGCGTGATTGCTGACTTCGAAACAACTGAGCGCATGCTTCGCTATTTCATTCAAAAAGTTCACCGCCGTCGTTATTTGGCTAAGCCACGTATCGTTGTGTGCGTACCTTCTGGAATCACTGGCGTAGAACAGCGCGCAGTAAAAGATGCAGCGTATGCAGCTGGTGCTCGCAAGGTTTACATCATCGAAGAGCCAATGGCAGCAGCAATCGGTGCCGGACTTCCAATCCACGAACCAACTGGAAACATGGTTGTTGATATCGGTGGAGGAACAACTGAAGTTGCAGTTATTTCACTTGGCGGAATCGTTACTTCTCTTTCTATTCGCGTGGGTGGAGATGAACTCGACCAGTCGATTATTAGCTTTGTAAAGCGCGAATTTTCACTGCTTTTAGGTGAGCGCACAGCTGAAGAAATCAAAATGGCTATTGGATCTGCTTTCCCACTGCCAAATGAAAACGATGCAGAAATTCGCGGTCGCGATTTAGCTACAGGTCTTCCAAAGACTGTTGTTGTATCTGCTGCTGAAATTCGTAAAGCACTAGAAGAGCCAGTAAATGCAATTGTGAATGCAGTAAAGAGCACATTGGACAAAACTCCTCCAGAGCTTGCTTCAGATTTAGTTGGACGCGGAATTGTTTTGACTGGCGGCGGTGCATTGCTTAAGGGATTAGATGAGCGCTTGCGCAAGGAAACTGGAATGCCAATTCATGTAGCTGAACGCCCATTGGATGCAGTGGTTGAAGGTTCTGGAAAGTGCATTGAAGAGTTTGAGGCTTTGGAGAAGGTCTTAATCTCTGAACCACGTCGATAGGGTAATTAGAAGATGCGTCAAGGTGGTGGGAATCGTTCCCGCCTACTTTTAATCTCCCTTATTGTAACTTCGCTGTTTTTGATCACGCTAGATCTTCGCGGAGTTTCAGTTCTTGACGGTGCTCGTACCGGAACGCAAAACGTTCTTGGGCCATTTCAAAGAGCTGGCAATGTCGTCCTTAGTCCCGTAAAGAATTTCTTTTCCGACATAACTCATTTGGGCAGAACACGTACTCAGCTAGAAAATCTACGGATAGAAAATTCAAAATTGCGTCGTGAATTAATTATTCGCCGAAATGCAGATGGTCAGTTAAGTCAATTAAAATCAATTCTTGATTTGGCAGGTACTGCTGAATACAAAGTTGTAAATTGCCGAACTATTAGCCAAGGGTCGGGTCAGTCATTTTCTGAAACAATAACAATCGACTGCGGTAGTAATGCCCGGATACGCACCAACATGACAGTGATATCGCAAGATGGAATCGTCGGAGTAGTAAAAGAAGTATCTGCAAACACTTCAGTTGTAATGCTAGCTACCGATCCAACTTTTAGAATTGGGGTTCGAGTCGCAGGAACCCAGCAAATAGGTATTTTATCGGGTCGCGGGTCGAGCACTTCTACGCTGCAACTTCTGGATAATCTGACAACAATTAAAGTGGGGGATGTGTTGTTGGCACGTGGAAGTATCTCAAACCGTCCATTTGTCCCTGGCGTTCCAGTTGGTTATGTAACTGACATAGATAATTCCGCAGGTGAAATTGCACAAAGCGGAACGGTTCATTACTACGCAAACTTTAATAACCTTGGAGTTGTCGCAGTTGTAGTCGGAGCGCCAGTTACAAATCCCGGAGATGCACTTGTGCCAGCCAAGCCAACACCAAAGCCAACTCCTACGGTAACGATTTATGTCACCCCATCGCCAACTCCAACGAATTAGTGCAACATGTTGATTCGACCAATTTCACTTTCGATTCCTGTGTTTCTAATTGTTTTCACTTTTCAAGAAGCTGTGGTCAATCAATTTAATCTTCCAGGTGGGGGATTTTCTATTTTTATGATCTTTGCATTGGTGTGGGCAGTTATAAGTACTCCTGAAATTGCCGCACTTCTAGGTTTTGGTGCAGGATTCTTAATGGATTTATCACTTAGCTCTGGCGGTCGAGTCGGACAGTGGACTCTGATCATGATTGTTGTGTGCTACGGAGTTTCATATCTTGGGTATGGTGATGAAAATATTAGTGGCAATCCGGTAGGAGTAGTTTTATTCGTGGTTTTTGCAAGTTTAGCTGCGGAAGTTTTATACATCGTCACAGCGCTGCTTTTAGGTGTTTCAGTTGGAAATATCAATCAAATACTTTTGATTTTACTTGGCAATTTTTTGTGGACTTTGGCAATTACTCCAATTGCACTTCCTATTTTTTCTCGTCTACACCTTAATATCTTCGAAACGCGATCTTCACTATGAATGTGCGATCACGACTTAGTCTGCTAGTTGTTCAGATTCTCATATTTTCACTGCTGACCGCACTCCTTGGCCGTTTGTTTTACCTACAAATTGCCGCTGGACCAAAGTATCGTGACGCAGCGTTAAGTATTCAAAGTCGAGATGTAGTTGCACCTGCCACACGTGGCCTCATCGTAGATTCATCAGGGGTGCCGTTGGCCCTTAATAAAGTGGGTTTAGCAATCACAATCGACCGAATTACAATCGATAAGCAAGCCGATCAAGGTGTTGCAGTTATGCAGCACTTAGCCAAACTTCTTAAACTTAAATATTCAGATGTTTATACGAACACACGTCTATGTGGTGAATTGCCTAAAGGACAACGTGCAGGTTGTTGGACGGGTTCTAGATATCAACCGATTCCAATTACCAGAGAAGCCGATCCAGATATTGCTCTTCAGATTGTTGAAAGATCAGATGAATTTCCTGGTGTAGATGCACAACCAATTGCAATCAGAAATTATCCTGAACTCGCTGGGGTAAATGCTGCACATGTATTGGGGTATGTGGGCCCATTAACTGAGGAAGATTTGGCTTCAACTAGCGGCAAGCAATATTTTAGAAGCGAATCAATTGGAAAAGCTGGACTAGAAATTCAGTATGACTCGTATTTACGTGGAACTCCGGGAATTCGTACATTAATTGTCGACCGCAAAGAAGCAATTACAAGTGAGAGCAAAAATACTAAACCTATTCAAGGGGACCATTTAGTAACTTCTATTGACGTTCGATTGCAAGCATCAGCAGAAAAAGCTTTAGCTGATGCAGTAAAACGTGGCCGTGCAAATGGATACACATCAGATTCGGGCGCAGCAGTTGTAATGGATATTCGAACTGGCAGAATCCTGGCACTGGCCTCATATCCAACATATGATCCGAATTTATTTGAAAAACGTTTAACAGTTCAGCAAGCCTCAGATCTTTTCAGTGAAAAAAAGGCTGTACCTGCACTTAATCGCGCATTACAAGGTTTATTTGCACCAGCTTCTACATTTAAATCAGTTTCAGTAATTGCTGCAGCTTCTGCGGGTTACGATTTAAACGCCTCATATAACTGCCCATCTGAAGTTCAAGTTGGAAATCGCGCTTTTCAGAACTTTGATAGTCGTGACCAGGGTCGAATGAGTCTTAAAAAAGCAATCGCAGTTTCCTGTGACACGCTTTGGTATCAAATCGCATTTGATGAATGGCTCCGTGATGGGGGGTTGAGGCCAAAATCAAACCTCAATGACTACTTCTTTAAAGCTGCACAAAGCTTTCATATCCCTGAAAAAGTAGGAATTGACCTTCCATCTGAATCAACTTCTCGCTTAGCAGATCGTGAATATAAAAAGAGTTGGTACCAACAAAATAAAGATTTCTACTGTAACTATAAAACCCGTGCCGCCAAGTCGCAGCAGACCGCATTCTTAATTCAACTTGCTGCCGAAAACTGCGTAGACGGCGACAAAATTCGTGCTGGTGATGCCGTTAACTTCTCAATCGGTCAAGGTGACACTGTTGTCACGCCACTTAAACTAACTCAGATGTATGCCGCAATTGCTAATGGCGGAACCATTTGGCAAGCGTTGGTTGGAAAAGCAATTGTGAAAACCGATGGCACTGTTGTAAAGACAATGGATCCTCAAAAATTAGGAACTCTCAACGCGGCGCCTGCGACACTTAATTTCCTTAAAGGTGCTTTACGCGAAGTAGTTGTGAGCGGAACCGCTGCAGGTGCGTTTGCAGGTTTTCCAATTGAGGTAAGTGGCAAGACGGGTACCGGTCAAGTCTTTGGCCGAAACTTAAATGGTTCACTAAAAGATGACACTTCATGGTTTGCATCATTTGCTCCTAGCAATAAGCCGCGGTACGCCGTAGTAATGATGGTGGGACAAGGTGGATTCGGTGCTTCAACATCTGGAGTCGGCGTTCGACATATCTATGAAACCCTTTTTGGAGTAAAAGGCAATAAAGTAATTCCCGGTGCAGCAATATTCCCAACAGGGAAACCACCAAAAGAGCTTCCGAAAATTTCACCAGCGACAAAGCCTAAGGAGACACCATGAGCGATATAGCCGCGCGCCAACGTCTCTATCGTCGTAGCAGATCATCTATTTTTCACGGCTTTGATCCCATTCTTACCGCAGCTGTTGCTTTGCTTTTATTGATGGGCACATTGTTGGTTTATGCGGCAACACGTGATTGGTATGCGCGAAATGGTTTAGATCCTCAGTATTACCTCAAGCGCCATGTAATCAACATTGCCATCGGCGCTCTCTTGGCTTACGGCACAACAGTTATTGATTATCGATTACTTCGTGCATACACCCCCATTGTGTGGGGTTTGGGAGTTATTGGGTTAATCATTGTTTTAATTCCAGGGCTAGGTAGCGAAGTTAATGGCGCTAAAGCTTGGATTGGCCTCCCTGGTGGTTTTCAGATCCAACCGGCGGAGTTAGCCAAGATTTCTATCATCATTGGAATGTCAATGATTTTGTCTGAAAGAACTCACGATAGCGATGAACCAACATCGCGTGATGTTTTGCAAGCGCTAGTAATTGCCGCAGTCCCAGTTATATTCATTTTGCTTCAACCAGATATGGGAACTGTTTTTATTATTTCTGCCTCTGTTGTCACAATCATCGCTGTCTCTGGTTCCCCGACTAAATGGGTAGTTGGACTCTTGCTCATCGCAGTTCTCGGGGGATTTGCAGCAACTAAGTCTGGAGTGATTAGTGACTACCAGGTAAAACGATTACAAACATTTGTTGATCCAAATGCAGATTCACAAGGAACTGGATACCAACTGCGACAAGCGCGTATCACTGTAGGTTCTGGGGGATTAATCGGAACTGGTTTATTTAATGGTCCGCAGACAAATGGCCGATTCGTACCAGAACAGCAGACCGACTTTATTTTTACTGTAGCTGGTGAAGAGTTAGGGTTTCTTGGAAGTGGTTTGATTATCTTCTTGTACTTTGTAATTTTAATGCGAGCGTTTTCAATTGCGCGAAGAACTAATGATCCTTTTGGGCGATTAGTAACCACCGGAGTTATCGCTTGGCTAGCGTTTCAACTATTTGAAAATATCGGAATGACTTTGGGGTTGATGCCAATGACTGGCGTCCCATTACCGTTCATCTCATATGGCGGATCATCGATGTTTGCCACATTGATTGGTTTTGGGCTTTTACAGAACGTTCACGCTCGCTCTAGGGGCTGAACTAGGCGATTTACCCCTCTTCTGTCATACTTAGGGCACATAGTTCAGCGCGGCTCGCGAATCCATCGCGGCAAAAGCCCAGCGCGAACAGGTAAGAAAAACCTAAACGGGGATTTTTTAACGAGATAAGCGTTGTAAAAGACGCATAGAGGATTTGGTGCCATGGCGATTGAGCCTAAAACACCGCGCAAGCGTGCGGTTAAGAAAGCATCTGCAAAAGCAGAGGCTGCTGTTACAGAAGTAATCAGCGAAGAACCTAAGAAGACAACGCGCAAAAAAGCCGCTGTCCCTGTTCCAATTTTCCAAGCAGCACCTGATAAACCAGTTGCTAAAGCTCCACGCAAAAAAGCTGAAGTCGCAGAAGCTCCAAAAGCCGAAGCTCCAGCTTCTGAAAGCGCAGCAGATGGCGCAGATCGTCCAGATCGCAACCGCCGTCGCCGTCGTGGTGGTCGTGGTCGTCGAAAGCCAGGCGCAGATGTTGCAACAAATAATGAAGAAACAAGTTCAGATAACGAAGAAGAGAGCACAGATAGCGAAGGCGTAACCCATCGCCGCCGCCGTCGCCGCCGTGCAGCCGGAGATGCCGAAGGCGTTGTCGCTGGAGAAACCATTGAAGAAGATGGCGTAATCACTGTTGTTAAAGTCCGTGAAGTTCGCGAACGCCCTGCACGCCCAGCACGCACCGAACGCCCAGATCGAAATGATCGCCGTGGTGGTCGTGGTCGCGACCGCAATGATCGCAACGACCGTGGTGGTCGCAGCGAATATCGCGAGCCATATCGCAAACGTCCAACCGTAATCACTGATGGTGAATTTTTAGCTCGTCGCGAAAATGTTGATCGCGAAATGTTAGTCCGACAGATTGCCGACCGTACTCAGATTGCGGTCATTGAAGATGGCGTCATGGTCGAGCACTATGTAAACCGAAACAGCAATGTTTCATACGTCGGAAACGTTTATTTAGGTCGCGTACAAAATGTTCTTCCATCAATGGAAGCTGCATTCGTTGATATTGGTAAGGGCCGCAACGCAGTTCTATATGCCGGTGAAGTTAACTGGGATGCAGCTGGAATTTCAGAGTCTGAACCACGCAAAATTGAAACCGTATTAAAGACTGGCCAGCCAGTATTAGTTCAAGTAACTAAAGATCCAATTGGCCAAAAAGGTGCGCGTTTAACTAGCCAGATTTCATTGCCAGGACGCTATGTTGTTTATGTTCCAGGCGGCGGAATGTCAGGTATTTCTAAGCGTTTACCTGAAACAGAGCGCACACGATTAAAGGCGATTCTTAAAAACTTAATTCCTGAAGAAGCTGGTGTGATTGTTCGTACCGCAGCCGAAGGCGTAAGCGAAGAAGATCTCACTAACGATGTCGCACGCTTAAAGGCGCAATGGGAAGATATTTACGCCAAGAGTCAAAACGCTAATTTCCATCCACCTGCTGCGTTGTATCAAGAACCTGATCTTGCAGTTCGTGTAATCCGCGATATTTTCAATGAGGATTTCCGCAAACTAACTGTTCAAGGCGCAACTGCTTGGGATGAAGTTACAAACTACTTAGGATTCATCGCACCTGAATTAACAACAAAGATTGAAAAATACACAGGTACTGGTGATCTCTTTGCAGATTTCCGTGTTGAAGAGCAGCTAGCAAAGGCATTTGATCGCAAGGTTTACCTGCCATCTGGTGGATCACTTGTTATCGATCGCACTGAAGCAATGATTGTAATTGACGTTAACACCGGTAAATTTATCGGTAAGGGCGGAAACCTTGAAGAAACAGTTACAAAAAATAACTTA
>WLCU01000031.1 GCA_009705165.1 Actinomycetota bacterium
TAAAAAAGATGATGCTCTGGCGATGGGCGCAACACATTTTGTTGATACAACTAATCCAAAGGCGCTTGATCCCCTTAAGAAATCTTTTGATTTAATCCTCAATACCGTAAGTGCTCCATTGGATATTAACCTGTATCTCAATCTTCTTAAATTGGATGCAACGTTGGTGGTAATCGGTTTACCAGGAGAAGCGTATGCAGTTAATCCAGGAACTTTATTAGATGGCCGACGTCGCCTTGCCGGTTCAATGATTGGTGGTATTTCTGAAATGCAGGAGATGTTGGATTTTTGTGGTGAGCATTCAATTGTCAGCGATGTAGAAGTTATTAAGGCAGATTACGTGAACACTGCATACGAACGAACTGTCGCAAGCGATGTTAAATATCGCTTTGTGATAGATGGTAATAGTTTTTAGGCAAATACATGCACCAGCGCTGCAAGCGCAGGGGCAATTGCTAGGGCTGGAAGTAAATTACCTACAGCAACATGCTTAATATTGAGCAAACGCAAACCTATACCTATCAACATTACGCCACCAACAATTGTCATTGCATCTATCTGATAACCACTAAGAATTTCACCTAGAGCTAAACCAATCACTGTCCAGAACCCTTGGTATATACCTACTGGAAGTGCAGCAACTGCTACGCCCCAACCCAAGGAAGATGCAAAAGCCATGGATGCAAAAAAGTCTAGAGAACTTTTCAGTAGGAGTTGATCTATTCCATTACCCATTCCATCGCTGATACTTCCTAGAATTGCTAGCGGACCGATCGCAAAAAGCAGTGAAGCTGAAACAAATCCTTCTACGAAAGTACTTTCCTTGGAAGCTTTAAAACGCTTACGGAGATTCTCACCAAGCTGATCCAGGCGATCCTCTAACTTCAAAGCAGATCCGATTAACCCACCAATTAACAGTGATCCAAGCACAACTAACAGCGGCCAACCTTGAGGAAGTGATTGGATGTAACGTTCAGACCACATAGGTATCAGCGCTGATGCTGCGCCTAATAATGTGGCCAAACCTAAGACATCGGTTAATAGAGTTCGAGTTTTACTTCCTAAACGCTGGCCAATTAGTATTCCAAGGCTTGCTCCACCAATCACGGCGACAAGATTTATAAAAGTACCTACACCTGGAAACATTGTTGAAGAATAGCCTGCCGATTGATATTAAATTCCATTAGACTCCCCCGATGTCATCAAATCCCATAATGGAGTTTTTGCGTCCACACCGCACCGTCCCTGTAACTTCATGGACAGCTCAATCACGTTGGGATCTTTCATTTCTTCGGGTACTTATTCTATTTTTTGGCCTGTTCCTTTTTGGAATAGGTGATGCATTTGTCATTCAATCGAATATAGGAAATGGTCCCTGGTCAGTTCTGGCCCAAGGAATTTCTAGAAACTTAAATATTTCGATGGGTTGGTCAACTTTCGGAATAAGCGCTTTAGTTCTTTTGGCATGGATTCCGCTTCGTGAAAAGCCAGGTTTTGGAACTATTTCAAATATGGTGATCATCGCATCAGCGATTGAAGTTGGAGTTCTAACGATTCCACTTCAAACAAACTATGCAACCGGAGTGGTTTTTGCCCTTATAGGAATTGGTATGGTCGGAACCGCCTCAGCTCTTTACATAACATGTGGTCTGGGTTCAGGCCCGAGAGATGGCCTGATGACGGGAATCCATCTTCGAACCGGTATTCGAGTTGGACGTGTTCGATTGGCCATAGAAAGTTCAGTTTTCGCCTTGGGATGGATTTTGGGTGGGACTGTAGGCCTTGGTACGTTGCTTTTTGCTGGGTTGATTGGGCAATCGGTAGCTGTGGCCCTTGGTGTCGTTTCCCGCCTTACTTCCAAGTAACTACTACCCTAAAACCATTCCCTCGGTCTGTGAGCCGTCATTTCACACGGGGTCGCAAACACCCCCGTTAACAAAATCAGGAAGGTCCTCATGCTCGAAACTTTCTTTAAAATCTCAGAACGCGGATCCACAGTGGGGCGCGAAGTTCGAGGCGGTCTGGTCACGTTTTTTACAATGGCCTACATCGTCGCACTTAATCCACTCATCATCGGTCTTGCAAAAGATGCTGACGGTAAATTCATTGGTGGCGGAGACGCTCCCAACCTGGCACTAGTTGCGGCAATGACTGCGCTGATGGCCGGTCTATTAACTATTTTGATGGGCGTTGTTGGAAACTACCCACTTGCACTAGCTACTGGTCTTGGACTTAACACTTTTGTAGCGGTGGGAATCGCCTCGAAAATGACGTGGGCCGATGCAATGGGTCTTGTTGTACTTGAAGGTTTAATCATCACAGTTTTAGTTTTGACAGGTTTTCGTACTGCAGTATTTAAGGCCGTACCACCTCAGCTAAAGATTGCAATCTCTGTTGGAATTGGTCTATTCATTGCCCTCATCGGCCTTGTTGATGCTGGCTTTGTGCGCCGCACATCTTCTGGTCCAGTTCCAGTAACACTCGGTGATGGCGGAACTCTTGTTGGTTGGCCAATCATCGTTTTCGCTTTTGGTCTTTTCTTAACTATCGCCTTGATGGTTAAGAAAACAAAAGGCGCAATCCTTATTGGAATCGTGCTTGCAACTATTTTGGCGGTCATTATTGAAACTGCCTTTAAAATCGGACCGAATTTTGATGGCGCCACAGGTAATGTGAATCCGAAAGGTTGGGGACTCAACGTTCCAGCTATGCCTGATTCTGTTGTAGCAACACCTGATTTTTCTCTTTTCGGACAGTTCAATCTATTTGGATCACTAGATCGCGTTCCACTAATTACAGTGATTTTGTTCGTTTTCACACTTCTACTCTCAGATTTCTTTGACACTGTGGGAACTGTGACAGCAATCGGGCATGAAGCAGGATTGATTGATAAAGACGGAAATGTTCCAAACAACGATCGCATCTTGCTCGTCGACTCTATTGCAGCCGTTGCTGGTGGTGCCGGAAGTATTTCTTCTAACACCAGCTACATTGAATCTGCAGCAGGCGTGGGTGAAGGTGCACGTACTGGTCTGGCATCTGTTGTAACTGGGTTGTGTTTCTTGCTCACAACTTTCCTTGCACCACTTGTAGCAATAATCCCTTACGAAGCGGCAACACCAGCTTTGGTAATTGTTGGTTTCTTAATGATGACTCAAATCAAGTCAATTGACTGGGATGATTATGGAATTGCTATTCCAGCTTTTCTTACAATTATCTTGATGCCATTTACTTACAATATTTCTGTAGGTATTGGGGCAGGCTTTGTTTCTCACGTGGTAATTCGTGTGATTCAAGGACGCCGCAAGGAAGTACATCCACTTCTACTGCTCGTCTCTGGTCTATTTATGATCTACTTCCTTGCTTCGCCAATTAATACTTGGATAGGTTAGGAAAGAATTAAAAATAAACCCCGCAGGAAAATCTGCGGGGTTTATTTTTTTACCAATTTATAAGTGGTTTATTCTGCTTCGCCAGAATGTGATTTACCCGCGAAAAGGGGCGCGAACCAAAAAAGCCACGATATGCTGAAAGTGGGCTTGGGTGTGGCGATTTAATTACTAGTTCCTCGGCAAACAAATGACTTAAATCAGCGCTCTTATTGCCCCAAAAGATGGCAATAACTTCAAGCTTGGCCAGAATTTTGGCAACTTCATCTGTAAAACTCTGCCAACCAAGGTTTGCATGGGCCAAAGATTGACCTGGAACAGTTGTGAGAATTCGATTCAGTAAAAATACTCCTTGTTCGCTCCAATGGGTTAAATCCCCATTGTTTCGAGCAGCTTTGCCCAAGTCGCTTTCTAACTCTTTATAAATGTTTCGAAGGGATGCAGGAATTTTTGCTGTTGATGAGGTGATTGAGAAAGCCAACCCCATTGCATTGCCTGGGGTTGGATATGGATCTTGTCCAAAAATAACCACCTTCACTGCCGAAGGAGGAATGCGAAAAACCTTCATTACATCGCCATGGCAGGGAACAAACGCTTGGGTTATTAATTCTGATTCGATGTTATCTAATGAAGCTTTTGTATACGCTAAAGCAGCTTGCCACTCCGGATGCATTTGATGAAAGAAATCCATTACAAATCCTTATCCAACCGAGCGTGCAAAAAAGCGCCCTTCTTCATGTGTTACTTGAATAGGGGCGGCAAAAATGGTTGAGACATGTTCGGAGGTAATTACGGACTCGATAGGTCCTGACACTGCAATCTGTCCATCTTTGATCAGTAATGCGTGGGTAGTACCGATAGGAATTTCCTCAATATGGTGAGTAACCAAAATTGTTGCCGGAGAAGATGGATCTGTAGAAAATTGGGCAAAACGCCTAAGAAGGTCTTCTCTACCACCAAGATCTAATCCGCCGGCAGGTTCATCGAGTAATAAAAGCTCAGGGTCAGTCATTAGCGCACGAGCTATTTGTGTTCGCTTCTTTTCACCTTCGCTCAAACTCCCATATAGGCGATCACCAAGATCGCGAACACCAAAAGTTGTCAGTAACGCAATCGCTCGGGATTCATCCCAAAGGTCATAATCTTCATTCCATCTACCTAAAATTGCATACGCTGCTGTAAGAACTACATCTCTTACTTTTTCATCGTGCGGAATATCATCAGCAATCTGAGCGCCACAAATTCCAATGCGAGTACGAAGTTCAAATAAATCAACGTGCCCCATTTGTTTATTGAGTACAAAAACATCTCCCCGGGTGGGGAAAATTCTCGTAGCAAGTAACTGCAGCAGCGTTGACTTTCCTGCCCCGTTAGGTCCTAGGATCACCCAACGCTCACCAGCTTTAATTTGAAAATTTATTGGTCCTAATATCGTGTTTTCTCCGCGACGAACCGAGACATCTCTAAGTTCAAGTACCGGTTGCATCGTCATAGAGCAAAAAGATAGCGGGTTAATGCTCCATTTCCTCGAATTACTGGCATTGGTCCCCTGTGATTTTGCGTTAATCTTGCCTTCATCATGAGCGATTCACCCATTGCAGCACAATTTACTGGCCTAGTGCTTCTTAGCGGAGTCGATAATCCGGGAATAACCCAAGCGCTTTTTAATACGCTAGCGCCCTTCAAAATTAGCATTTTAGACATTGAGCAGGTCGTGATCAAAGATCGCTTGATCTTGACCGTTCTTATTGCACTTAATCCTGATCACCAAGAAGCGATTGAGGAAGATTTACAGAAAGCAGCAACTGAAATCGGTGTAGATATAGCAACGCTGTATTCAGTTACCGAAAGTGATTTAATAGTCAGTAAACAAGGACTGATTCATGTAGTTGTTTTAGGCAAGAAAATCACTCCACAAGCAATCGCCTCAATCAGTAGTGCAATTGCGAGCCAAAATTCAAACATTGAACGTATCTTCAGGACCGCATCAGCGCCAGTATTGGCAATTGAATTTGTTGTTTCAGGTAGTTCGCAAGAAGAATTAAGTCAGCTTTTAACTCCGATTGCTGCAGCACATTCAATTGATATTGCCGTCCTTCCTGGCGGCTCCATACGATACGCCCGTAAACTTGTTCAGCTAGATGTTGATTCCACATTGATTGCCCAGGAAGTTATTGAACTACTTGCTGCTAAGGCCGGCGCCAGCGAAGAAGTAAAAAGGATTACCGATGCAGCCATGCGTGGCGAATTAGATTTTGCCGAATCTTTAAGAGCTAGGACTGCACTTTTGAGAGGTTTGCCCGAATCAGTAATTTCTGAAGTTCAAAAAGAGATTTCTCTAACACCTGGAGCTCGAAATCTTGTTGCAACTCTAAATAAACTTGGCCACTCGGTGTCAGTAGTTTCTGGTGGGTTTATCGATGTTATCGAACCTTTACTTAAGGATTTAGAGATTAAACATTACAAGGCTAATAAACTTAAAATTGAAAATGGGTTGTTAACGGGTGAAATAGAAGGCGAAATTATTGATCGTGCAGCAAAAGCAAGAGCGCTCCGTGATTTTGCACATGAACTTGGTATTAATATGGCACACACGATTGCTATCGGAGATGGGGCGAATGATCTAGACATGATCGCCGCAGCGGGTTTCGGAATAGCTTTTAATGCCAAGCCAGCGGTTAAAGCTGCCGCTGATACTGCCATTTCAGATCCATATTTGGATTCAGTTCTTTACTTGCTCGGTATTACTAGTCAAGATAGTGAAGAATAAAAGCTTTAAAGCCGGCAGGCATGGATATCTGTTACCAAAATTCCACGTGCACCAACTGCCCAAAGCTCATCCATTACTCGATTAGTTTCTTTGCGCGGCACCATTGCCCGGACCGCTACCCAGTCCTGATTTTGTAAAGGTGAAATTGTTGGCGACTCTAAACCTGGTGTAATTGCGCAAGCTTTATCAACCAAGTTCTTAGGAATGTCATAGTCGAGCAGCACATATCTACGTGCAGTAACGACTCCTTGAAGTCTGCGAATAAGAATTTCTAATTCGGCAGCAATTGGTTGACCTTGTCTAGAAATTACTACTGCTTCACTTAGTAAAATCGGTTCTCCGAAAATCTGTAAACCCGCCTGTCGAAGAGTATTTCCAGTACTCACTACGTCAGCTATCAGATCAGCTACGCCAAGTCGCACGCTACTTTCAACTGCGCCATCCAGGCGCACCACTTCGGCTTCTACGCCAAGTGTTGCCAGATGTTTTGAAACAAGGCCTGGATAAGCAGTTGCCACTCGTTTTTGGGCAATATCACCAACGCTCCATTGACGATTATTTGGCCCCGCAAATCGGAATGTTGATTCACCAAAGTTTAGTTCAAGTAGTTCCACTGCAGCTGCATCAGAATCAATGAGCAAATCACGACCGGTAATCCCAGCTTCTAACTCCCCTGAACCAACATAAATGGCAATGTCTCTAGGGCGCAGATAGTAGAACTCAACTCCATTGTCAGCATCAACTAGAACCAGATCTCTGCTATCACTGCGTTGGCGATAGCCAGCTTCTTTGAGAATGGCAATCGAATCATCAGATAAAGACCCTTTATTTGGAACGGCAACTCTTAACATTTGTACACTCATTTCATCTACAGGTATGTATAAACATCATTAAGCGACAAACCACGTGAAATCATAAGTGTTTGTAAATGATAGAGAAGTTGCGAAATCTCCTCAGCTAGAGCTGCGTTGCTTTCGTGTTCTGCGGCTAGCCAAACTTCGCCAGCCTCTTCGAGAATTTTCTTGCCGATGGCGTGCACTCCTGCATCAAGGGCCGCTACTGTCCCTGAACCCTCTGGGCGAGCTGTGGCAATCTGATTGAGCTCGTCCCAGAGAGATTCAAAAGACTTCATGTTCAAAGTTTACTAGAACACAGAGTTATGCGGTGGCCAATTTCTCCTGTTTAGAAATTTTCAACCATGAAATAAAGCCCCAAATGACAAACGGCAAGTAGATCGCATAGAGAGTGCCGGTTGGGTAATAGCCATTTTTAAACGCAAAGGGAACACCAACTAAGTCAACGGCAATCCAAACTAACCAAAATTCAACATATCCCCGACTCATTCCATATGTAGCCAGAGCGGTACCGGTAAAGATCCAAGTATCTACAAGCAGCCAAGTTCCTGACTCGCCAAGAGCTTTGAAGATTTGCATTGAAGCAAAGAAAAAGAGAATGATCGCTGGGATTAAAACCTTTTTCTCAGCTGTAGTTGTCCATCTCGGATTAACTGCGGGTTGCTCGCTACCGTTAGCTCTGCGGTGATGTGCCCAACGAATCCAACCGTAAACGCTAACAATAATAAGTAAAAGATTTCGACTCGCCTGACCGTAAAAATTTGCTGAAGGTTGATCGGCGTAAGCAAAGACTGCCCCCAAAAAGACCGTAAAAAGAAGGGCGTCGCCAATAATTCCCACTGGCCAGGCCGCAACTTTTCGACGCATGCCCAGAATCGCACTTGTTAAGCCTAAGGTTCCACCGATAATTTCACGAAGAGGAATTGATTTACTTCCAAAATGAAGCGTACTTTCAAATAACCATTTAATGAATGACACTGTTGATCCTTCCTAGTAGAAAAGCTCCAGGAAGCAACGAGGAATCGCCAATGCGCAATAGGGCGCAAAAGCAAGACCTGTCCCTTTATCCAGACTTTAACTGTCGGTTTTGGAGTTACACCAAATCAACCGATCAATGGATTTGATCGGGTCGCGGACTTTACCGCCGGTTCGGATTTACACCGACCCCCGGAACAACGTGGCGCTAGTTTGCCACACGCGTTGCAAGTTCGCGCAACGAAACGACCATTTGTGCCGGGTCTGAAGCCCGAAATACCGCACTTCCTGCAACAAATGTATCAGCGCCGGCTTCGACAGCTAATTCAATTGTTTCAAGTGATATCCCGCCATCTACCTGTAACCAGATTGGCCTGTCCCCGATGATCTTTTTAGTTGCTGCCACTTTACTCATCATGTTAGTCATAAAACTTTGACCACCAAAGCCCGGCTCTACCGTCATGATGAGGAACATATCTACATCATCAGCAAAGGATGCATAAGAATCTATAGATGTATTCGGCTTAATCGCCAGCCCTGATCGAGCACCTGCTTTACGAATTGCGCGCAAGGTCCTAGCAATGTCTTCTGTCGCTTCGGCATGAATCGTCACACTTGCGCTACCGGCTTGGGCATATAACGGTGCAATCGTGTCAACATTTGCAACCATTAAATGTGCATCGATACCAATTGGACAAGCTGCAATAATTTCACTTGCTCTATCAAAATCGAAAGTAAAATTTGGAACAAAAACATTGTCCATAACATCTAAGTGGATAAAATCTGACACCGACGCTATTTTTGCTATTTCAGAATCAAGATGGTCAAGGTCTGCATTGAGAATGCTTGGAGTAATCCTGATATCGCTTGACATGGTCCTATTTTAATCCGTTACAGTCGATTTCTTGCGAAAAAGCGCAAGAAACAATTCATATGTGCCATGTTTATGTGTCCATAAGCTCATTGACTTACCTCGCTGAGCATCTTGCAAGTTAGCAGGCAAGTATGGTGCAACATCGATGTGTTCCAATTCTGGATGTCGCTTTAAAATATCTAGAACCTGAACAGATGTTTCTGCCATATGTGGAGAACACGTTGCATATCCAAGAACGCCTTCATCGTTAAGCGTTGTAATTGCAGCCTCAATCAGTTCACGCTGTAATAAAGTTAGATTTCGTAAATCGTTCAAAGTTCGACGCCAACGAACTTCCGGTCTCCGGCGAAGCGCCCCAAGACCCGTACATGGTGCATCTATCAAAATCGCATCGAAAAACTCACCGCGATTTAATATCTCTCGTCCGTCGCCACACCAGACCCGCGCTCCGTGAACCACTTTTTTGACAAGGTCCGCGCGAGGTTGTGAAAATTCATTGGCTGTAAAGTTTATCTCGCGCAATTTTGCAATACTAGATAAGAGTGCAGCTTTACCGCCTGGTCCGGCACATAGATCGAGCCAATTAGTGCCAGCAGCTGCCGAAGCAAAA
>WLCU01000032.1 GCA_009705165.1 Actinomycetota bacterium
CGCAGTGGATTCTCAGCAAATTGTGCGGCAGTATCAAGCAAGAGCTCGACATCATCGCGGCTGAGATCTTGTGTGCGCAGTAAGTCCTTCATTTGGTAATTCTACTAGGTTGTTTTGCCATCACAAAAGGTATTCTTATGCACCTCATGGGCCTCTTTGGAAAGCGCGGAATAGAGACGGAATCTGACACCGATCTCTTAACTAGACCCGACCTCCAAGAAGATGATGGTGGTCATGATCGCTTTGCGCATTATGTGAAGAAGGAAAAAATCGTTGAATCAGCAGTAACCGGCAAGGCAGTCCGAGCCTTGTGTGGCAAAAAATGGATTCCCTCAAGAGATCCAGAGAAATACCCAGTTTGCCCAACGTGTAAAGAGATTTACGCAGGTCTAAAGCCTGAACCTGAAGATAATTAACAATGAAGCGAAGTTTAATTGTTGCTTTAATTATTACGCTGGCCAGTGCAGTCACGCCACATGCGCTAGCTGATCAAATTCAACCTCGCACGATTGTCAGCGGATGGATTCCTTATTATTCAGTAAAAACAGTTATGCCTTTCATTCAAAAAATTACGCCTTCTGCAACCCCAGCGACTAACTCACCGACAACCTGTGAGGACAATGAATATTCACCAACAGATCTTGCGGCGCTTAATTCCTCTTATCTCTTTACTAACAAAGATTTAATGAAAGAAGTAATGCCATTTTGGTACACATTGAAGAGTCCTACAGTAATTCGAGATGATTACTCAACGGGAAATCCTTCATGGCCAATTGCTGACACGATTTGTTTAATGCGTAAGAGTGGTCTTAAGTTAATTCCAACAATTACAGATGGAACAGAAAAATTAGTTTTATCCGGATACCTTGCAAAACCCGAAACTAGAACAACTATTGTTAAATCTATTGTTGCCCTAGTTAATAAGTATTCCTTTGATGGAATAGACCTTGATTTTGAGGGTTTTGCCTTTGTTGATGGAAACACTACATGGACGAAGACTGCGCCTAATTGGGTTCTCTTTGTAAAAGAACTGAGCATTGCACTTCACGCGCAGCAAAAACTCTTATCTATTACTGCGCCATATTCTTTTGACCCTACAGAAAAAGCGAAGGGATACTACGTTTATTCATGGGCTGAAATCGCTACCAGTATTGATCGCTTAAGAATCATGACGTATGACTACTCCGTTGCAAAACCTGGTCCAATCGGCCCAATCGCATGGACCGAAAAAACTTTAAAATATGCAATCTCAGTCATGCCAGCTTCCAAAGTTTTTATTGGTTTACCAGGATATGGTCGAGATTGGATTACGTCAGTCACAGGAACATGCCCAGTATCTGCCCCGCCGGGACTTAAAGCAGGGGCAAAAGCTGCGACATTTAGAATGAATTACGCAGCAACTAAAGCAGCAATTGATAATGCAACGCCTGTATTTGACGAAAAAACTAGTGAAGCTACGTATTCGTACTCACAAAATTTCAATGGGTTAACAGCAAAAGGTGCAGCAACTTCCTGCACAGCTTCTCGCACTGTTTGGTATCAAAATGATCGTAGTTATTTAGAGCGAATGAATTTGGTAGCTAAGTATCGCCTAGGTGGTGCAGCGCTTTGGACCTTGGGGATGGAAGATCCAACTGCAACTTTAGCTATGCGCAACGTAGCGATGTCGATTGCTCCAGATTCTTTGGTCAACTCTTTGATCGTAGAAGACATCACGAATAAGAGTGTTTTTTATGGTGGGATCTTTACTTTGCGTGGATCCCTAACACTGAAAGATAAATCTGCAGCAGTAGGAATCCCAGTGGCTATTGAATTAAAGCGTGAAAATGAAAGCGTTTGGACCAAAGTATTAGAAGTCAACTCTGGAATTGATGGCACCGTTTCAATCCCCATAAAGATTGCAGGAACCACTTCATTTAGATTGCGAACTGAAGGAACTTGGGAAAGAGCAGAATCGGTAAGTAGCGAAGCAAAAATAGTTGTGCTTTCAAGGCTTGTAGTTGAAAGACCCACCACGGTGCGAAGGTTTCAAGAGTTAATTGTAAAAGGCTCCTTGTTGCCTCAGTTATCTGGCCAATCCGCGGTGCTTCAGAAACTTACCGCCGGAAAGTGGCAAAATATAGGCACTTCCACTTTGACTGGAAGCAATGGTGAGTTTGAATTAAGTGCAATTGAAAGCAAGAAAGGAGTTGTGAAGTTGCGAGTTCAAGTAACTACAAAAACTGAGCAAGTTCTATCTTCACAATTCTGGGTGGTAGTACGGTAATCATGGTCAAAATAGATGAGAGCACTAAAGTTGATAGCGCAGTTGAGGCAGCTATCAAAGAGATTTTTAATGGAGATAAACCTTGGGTCACCATTGTTTGGGACGACCCAGTCAATTTAATGACTTATGTGACGTATGTGCTCATGGAGTTATTTGGGTACACCCGCGAAAAAGCGCATGAATTAATGATGAAGGTCCACACCGAAGGTAAGGCAGTAGTTTCAACTGGTAGTCGCGAAGAAATGGAACATGACGTTGCCCGACTGCACGAATATGGGTTGTGGGCTACTTTGCAACGTGGGGATCAAGCTCTATGACACCTCATGACTCTGATGAACAGCACGGCTTTCACCGCCATGGCGATAACGCATTTGTTGCCGAGTTTTCAGAGTCTGAACGCGAAGTATTAATCAATTTAGTTGAACAAATTATTGAACTGTTAGCTGAACGAACTGATAACCATGTTGATGACCCGCTTGCAGCAATGGTGGGAATAACAACGCATGACACTCCACCAGATGATGAAGTTCTTCTGCGCTTATTGCCTAACGCATATGCAGATCAGGTAGATGCTGCAGAGTTTCGTCGATATACCGAATCGACACTTCGAGCAAAAAAATATGCTCACTCCATGTCAATGAGAATGGGTTTAAAGAGTGCAGTAGATGGAATTATTGAAGTTGATCATGATGGTGCAAATGATTGGCTTGGAGCAATGAATGACATTCGATTGGCTCTTGGAGTTCGATTAAATGTTGAACAAAATAGCCATGATGAATTAGAACTTCTGGCACCGGATGATCCAATGCGTGGCGTTTACGCCGTTTATAGTTGGTTGGGTTGGCTGCAAGAATCCTTAATTGTTGCGCTTATGGATGAAGGTATTTAGTTTTCACCCAAGGCTCAGGGTAGGCTTGACGCTGTGAGTGATGCCCCAATTGGAATTTTTGATTCAGGTGTAGGTGGGCTCACCGTTGCACGCGCGATTCTTGATCAACTGCCAAACGAGTCAACTATCTATATCGGTGACACGGCTAGAGGCCCATATGGTCCACGTCCGCTTGCTGAAGTCCGAGAATTCGCATTAGAAACTCTAGATTTTCTAGTTGAAAAAGGTGTTAAAGCGCTTGTGATTGCTTGCAATACTGCAAGTGCAGCAATGCTTCGAGATGCAAGAGAGCGATATTCGGTTCCAGTTATCGAAGTTATTCAGCCTGCGGTTAGACGTGCAGTTGCAGCTACACGTTCTGGACATATTGGAGTAATAGGAACGCGTGCAACTATTGATTCAAAAGCTTACCTAGATGCATTTGCAGCCGCACCGCAGCTAGAGATTTCATCTATCGCGTGCCCATTATTTGTTGAGTTTGTAGAACGTGGTGAAACATCAGGTGCAGAGATCACTAAAGTTGCCAGAGAATATCTTGAGCCAATAATGGCTGCCAAAGTAGATACTTTGGTTTTGGGTTGCACGCACTACCCATTATTAACAGGTGTGATTTCATACGTAATGGGAGATGGCGTGACATTAGTTTCAAGTGCTGAAGAGACTGCAAAAGATCTCTATCGGACTTTGGTTGAAAATAATTTGCTGCGTCAATCGCAAAACGTTCCACCGTCTCATACATTCTTAGCAACTGGCGATGCACAAGCTTTTGAAGGCTTAGCTCGTCGATTCCTAGGGCCAGAAGTCACGCAAGTTCAACACATAGGAGCACTACATGGCACGCAATGATGGACGGCAAGTAAATGATTTACGCGAAATTAAATTCACTCGCAGTTGGTTGGATCATGCCGAAGGCTCCGTACTAGTTGAATTTGGAAAAACTCGAGTTCTTTGCGTTGCATCATTTTCACCAGGAGTGCCTCGCTGGTTAAAAGATTCAGGAAACGGTTGGGTTACATCCGAGTATTCAATGTTGCCACGTGCCACACATACTCGCTCAGATCGCGAGAGCGTTAAAGGAAAATTAGGTGGGCGTACTCAAGAAATCTCACGCCTTGTTGGCCGTTCATTACGCGCAGTTGTAAATATGAAAGAGCTTGGCGAAAATACAATTGTTATCGATTGTGATGTTTTGCAGGCTGATGGCGGCACCCGAACTGCAGCGATTACCGGCGCCTATGTAGCGCTGGCGGATGCGATTGCTTGGGCTAAGAAGCAGGGCCACATCAAGGAAAACGCTAATCCCCTCAGTGATTCAGTTGCAGCGGTTAGTGTTGGAATTATCGATGGTATTCCAATGTTGGATCTTTGCTACGAAGAAGACGTACGTGCTGAAACTGACATGAATGTTGTTGTTGCAGGCGATGGCCGCTTCATCGAAGTTCAAGGCACAGCTGAAGGCCAACCGTTTGACCGTGCGTTGCTAAATCAACTTCTTGATTTAGCAGTTAATGGTTGCGCCGAACTTAATGCAATGCAAAAAACTTCATTAGCTAAGTAGTGTGAGTTAATTTGTGAAGCACACTCTGGTCCTAGCAACGCGGAACAACGGCAAAATTGTCGAGTTTCGACGAATTCTAGATTCTTTAGCGCCAGGTGAAATAGATCTTGTTGGTGTAGATCAATTCCCAGACCTGATAGATGTAGAAGAAACTGGGAAAACTTTTGAAGAAAATGCGCTGCTTAAGGCGCACTACACAGCCAGAGCTACTGGGTTACCGGCAATTTCTGATGATTCTGGCTTATGCGTTGATGCCTTAAACGGTGATCCAGGAATTTACTCCGCGCGTTGGGCAGGAGTTCATGGAGACGACAAGGCGAATCTCGAAAAGATTCTTGAGCAGCTAATGCAAGTCCCTGATGAAAATCGAGGCGCACATTTCACGTGTGTTGCCGCGTTAGCTCTGCCAGATGGACAACAGCATGTAGCAGAAGGCGTTTTTCAGGGGCGGATACTTCATGCTCCCATTGGCGAACATGGGTTTGGTTATGACCCTATCTTTGCACCGCTTGGGATGAGTATTTCAAGCGCACAAATGAATGCTTCCGAAAAGGATTCGATAAGCCATCGAGGAAAGGCACTTCGGGAAATTGCGCCACATGTCATCCAAATGCTGAGGACCCTGGGGTAACCTTTGCCTATAAGCGCGCGTTATTGGCGTGCGCACCGCTATCCAAGGAGTTCACGTGGCCGTAAAGAAGAAGAGCGCAGCTAAGAAGGTTGCTAAGAAAGCACCTGCAAAAAAAGCTGCAGCGAAAAAAACAGTTGCTAAGAAGTCAGCTGCTAAAAAGACAACTGCTAAAAAAACAACTGCAAAGCGTGCGGTAAAAAAGAGCACCGCTAAGAAAGTTGCGAAGAAAGCTCCAGCAAAGCGCGTTGTTAAGAAAAGCGCCAGCAGAACTTCTTCTCCACGAGTTTCAGCTCCAACAGTTCAAGTTACTTCATTTCGTCCACTAGCTACACCAGCACCTGCAGCAACTCCAGTTGCACCTAAATCAGTATCAGCACCTTCAGCAAAACAAGGTGCATCAAGTCGGGTTGTATTTGCGGTAGTAGTTGGAATTGTTTTAGTTGCAATGATTGTTTGGTCAAAATCAAGCTCGGACTCCGATGAATCAGCAACCCCGGCGCCTTCGATTTCGCAATCTGCAGAACCAACTGAGTCAGCAACTGCAGAACCAACTGAGTCAGCAACTGCAGAACCTTCAGAATCTACAGCGGCGGTATCAGCTGTAGAAGCTCCAACTAAATTTGTTGCTCTCAAGAGCACCGATGGATTAAAGCTACGCTGGTTAGCACCATCTGCAGTGGATGGTTTGACTGGCTATAACGTTGAAATCCGCGCAAATGGAACTGGTGATTGGGTAACAATTGCAACTGTTCCAGTAGATCAATTAACACAGGCCGTAACAAAGAGTGGTGATTCAGGTTGGACTCAGTTCCGAGTTTCATCTGTTTACTCTGACGGTCAAACTGCTCCAGCGGCAGTTTTTGGAATTCCAGGTGAATTCAAGTAATAGAAGTTTTGTAAAAAAACCCTCACTAACTGGTGAGGGTTTTTTTATGCAAGAAAACTAAAGTTGCTCCATGATTGCATCAACATAAGCACGAACACCAGTTGGAACTAAATGCACTCCGTCAGGTGCGAAATACTCGGGATGCCCCTTTGAAATTTCTGCCCAATCAATAACTTTCGCACCGTAACTTCTAGCAGTTCGTGCAATCAGTTCATTGTTTTCTTCACGCCAACTCCGGGGTACGGCAGTATTTACGACGATAATTTTTGGCTGTTTTTTCACTTCTTCAAATATCGCCTTCACTTGATCTGTTGTTAAGCGATTATTGTTGCCGAGATTAAAAATCACAGGCGAAGAAGTGACATTAGTTTTATCGTGCTCCATTACCTGGAGTAGTTCTGGAGCCTGACGGCCAACACGGGCATTTATGAGAGCAATGTGCTGACGAGTTTCTAGTTCGTAGTGAATTCCTAGAATTACAGAGTCTCCAGTTACCCAAAGACCCCCAACTTCTGATGGTGAAATCGTTGTTGGTTGTTCGGGCTGCATAAGTTGATCCTTAATTGCCCTCATCTGTTTATCGCTTTGTGCGATGGCTTGTGTACTCAAGATCGACATTGCCGTAAATAGAAGAACAATTGCTGCTGCAACGCTTATTTTTTGTCTGCGCTGGACATTTGGTGTTCGGTATTTCATTCCCTTGAACCAGTATTCAATCGAACCGCTTCGAATCGGAAGTTCAACAAAACGAAGTGAAATATCTGCAAGTGCAAGAACTACTAAAATTCTAAAAGTTTGCAGCGCCCAGGAAATTCCCTCAAGATCTACTTCTGGCCGAGTAACTTGAAAAACCACCCAATGCCAAAGATAAATCGCATACGAGCGCTCACCAATCCAAACGGCAACTCTGCTGCTCAAAATCGGCGCAAAGCGAGAAGCCGGGTGAACAATACTGGTGATTATTGCGCAACCAAATAGACCCGCTAATGGAAAAGCTAATTTATATAGCGTTGCATCATTTTCGTTAATGAGAAGAAATGTTGCAATTATTCCAACAAAACCAAAAACACCTATCCCGTCAATAAAATCCTGAGCCCGACGGTCCACCTGCTCTTGAAAGTTTTGTGGAATCCAACTGACAGCAAGGGCCGCGCCAAGGAAAAGGCCAATACTGTGGGTGTCGGTCCCGAAATAAACGTGGCTAACTTGGGAGGAACTGGCCGCATCTACTTCGAAAGAAACTATCAATAGAGCGATTCCAGAAATCGCTGCAATGAACAACGCTGCTCCCGGAATTTTATTCTTACCGAAGCGGCGCAAAACCAATAATAAAATCAATGGCCACAGTAAATAGAACTGGGCCTCGACACCAAGTGACCATGTGTGCTGAAGCAAGGGTGGTCTAGAAATTGAATCAAAGTAATCTGTATGGCGGAAAACTAGCCACCAGTTCATGCCTCCAAATAAAGCAAAGGGGCTATCACTGATAAAGCGACGCATCGTTTCCGGTGCCCAGATTGCAATGTAGAAAGTTGTTACAACAATTACAAAAACAAGGGGAGGGAATAATCTTCTAATTCGAGCCTTATAGAAAGCTCGCAAGTCCAAGCCTTCACTTCGTTGAATTGAATCTAGAATCAAACGAGTAATAACGTAGCCTGAAATTACGAAGAAAAGATCAACACCGAGAAATCCGCCCGGAATCCATGAGAATCCCAAGTGGTACAACATCACTGCAACTACTGCAACGGCACGCAAGCCATCAATGGCAGGGATGTAGCGGATACCGCGGGGAATCGACATTCTAAATTACTTACGCGCAGCGGGAGGTTTCACTGCTTTTTTAGCGCTCTTTTTTGGTGCGCTAAGTGCGGGCTTTGTTCGCTCACTTGAAACACGCAGTGGCCCAGGGTTGATGATCGTGTCATCTGGGTTTAAGTTCTCAATGACTTTTCGCTGAAGGTCAGCCAAACGAGTAAAGGCTGATTCAAGACTTGCGCGAGATTGATGGATTGCAGACTCGGCTGCATCAAGTGATTGCGTTTGAATCTTATATAAACGCTCAGCTTCACTCATTACGCCCGTTAGCCATTGGCGGTAATTAGTAACTCCAGCTGTAGCTTCACTAACAATTCGCTCTCCTTCACGGTGAGCAGCAGTTGTCAATGCAATCGCTTCGCGCTTCTTATTGGCAATAAGAGCTTCGGCCTCATACTCAGCCTGTGCAATTCTTTCTTCGGCCTCTGATTCAGCTTGAGCGATTTTTTCTTCAGCTTCTGATTCAGCAGCTTGAATATATTTGTGGCCACGTGATTCAGCTCCAGTTAAAATTGCACGGGCCTTTGAATCAGCAGCTTCAATCTCTTCTTTAGTTTTGCGATTAGTTTCAGCTATTAATCGAGTCGCAATTGCTTGAGCTTTACTCTCGCGCGATTGAGCGGACTTGATCATCGAAATCGCTGTCTCGGTCGCAAGAATTTCAAATTCTTGCTTAGTTAGACCAGTGATATCTCTACGAGATTTTAAATCTGCTAATTCTGCTTCCAATTCGCGAATACGGTCGACCGATGAAGGTGCTTCAGGTTCATTGCCTTTAAAGCCAACCCAATTCAGGAAGGAGTGTTTTACAGCCATCTCATCACCTCGCAACTCAACTCACAACAGAGCCTTAGGTTAGAGCAAGGTCTTACTTACTGTAAATCGCCACAGAAATCGCAACATATTGGGATATCCATGCTGCCAGGACGAAGATATGAAAGAGCTCATGGAAGCCAAAATACTTGGCATCTCGCCCCGGTCGCTTGAGCGCATAGAAAATGGCACCAATTGAGTAGAAGAGGCCGCCAATCAAAATTGGAAGCAGAACCCATAAACCACCGGCGCGATAAAGCGCTGGCGTATAAACGATTGCCACCCAACCAAGCAATAAATAATTTGCAACATAGAGCCAACGTGGCGCATTGATCCAAAAAACGCGAAGCCCAACACCAACTGCCGCGCCAATCCAAACTACTAGCAACAAGATGTCACGGCTGCGTCCTTCGAGTA
>WLCU01000033.1 GCA_009705165.1 Actinomycetota bacterium
CGATCGCTGTTTAGCAATCGATGCTGCTGGAAATGAAATCGATGGCGACCATATTCTGACTTTGCTTGCACGCGGCTTTAAAGCCCGTGGAAAATTAACTAACAACACCGTAGTTGGCACAGTCATGAGCAATCTTGGTTTTATGCACGCCATGAAAGATGCTGGCATTGACGTTGTAACCACGCCGGTCGGTGATCGTTACGTTCTTGAAAATATGATTGCTAATGGGTATTCATTAGGCGGAGAACAATCCGGCCATGTAATTATGCGCGAACTTGCAAATACTGGCGATGGAATCTTGACTGCGCTTCAACTTCTGCAAGAAGTGGTCCGAACTGGAAAAACACTGCAGGAGCTAGCGGCCACAATGGTGCGCTTTCCACAAGTTCTAATTAATGTTAAAGATGTTGCAAAGGAAAAACTCAACGATTCTTTGGTTATTTCAGCGGCAGTAAAATCTGCCGAAGATCGATTAGGCGATAGTGGCCGTGTCTTACTTCGAGCATCTGGTACCGAGCCTCTTGTCAGAGTCATGGTTGAAGCTGCCAGTGATAGCCTTGCGCAAGAAGTTGCTAGAGAACTTGCAGATACTGTTAAAGCTGAACTGGGGTAATTAATTATGTGCGGAATTGTGGGATACACAGGTCCACAATCTGCAGCAACGCCTTTGATTGAGGGTCTGCGCCGCCTTGAATACCGCGGTTATGACTCAGCCGGAATCGCACTGGGAACACCAGGCAGGTTATTTATTGAGAAAAAAGCGGGCAAGCTTTCAAATTTGGAGAACTCACTCGATGCGACTTTGCCAGTCGTGCATTCAGGAATTGGGCATACCCGTTGGGCAACACATGGTGGGCCAACCGATCACAATGCCCACCCTCACGTAGATAACGAAGGCAAGCTCGCGGTAATTCATAATGGAATTATTGAAAACTATTCAGAACTTCGTAAAGAACTTGAATCACGTGGGCACAAGTTTTCATCAGAGACAGATACAGAATCAGTTGCGCATCTATTGAGCGATCTTCGCAAAAAACATAATGGAGATCTATCGGCAGCGATGCGTGAAGCGGTTAAAGCTTTGCGGGGATCTTTTACTTTGCTTGCAATTCATGCCGATGCTCCAGAGATAGTCGTTGGAGTACGTCGTAATTCGCCTCTTGTTGTGGGTCTTGGCAAAGGCGAAAACTTTATGGCATCTGATGTTGCAGCTTTCATAGATTACACAAAGCGGGCCGTTGAATTAGGCCAAGATGAAGTTGTAACAATGGATCCAAACTCAGTAACTATTACTGATTTAGATGGCAATACCGTCGAACCTAAAGAGTATTTAATTTCTTGGGATGCCAGCGCAGCGCAAAAGGGTGGCTTTACCCATTTCATGCTCAAGGAAATCTTTGAACAACCCAAGGCTGTGGCCGACACTTTGATTGGCCGTTTAAGTGATAACAAGCAGATTGTTTTGGATGAGTTACACATGAGCGCGGATGAAATTCGCTCATTAAAAAAGATTACGGTAATTGCTTGTGGAACTGCGTATCACGCGGGCATGGTTGCAAAGTATGCAATTGAAAAATGGGCAAAAATTCCAGTTGATGTAGAAATCGCAAGCGAATTTAGATACCGAGATCCAATAATTGATGCCGGTACATTGATTATCGCGATTTCGCAGTCCGGTGAAACCATGGATACGTTGATGGCTGTGCGCCATGCAAAAGCTGCAGGTGGACGAGTGCTTGCAATTTGTAATACAAACTCCTCAACTATTCCACGCGAAGCCGATGCAGTTATATATACCCATGCCGGACCCGAAATCGCAGTTGCTTCAACTAAAGCTTTATTAACCCAGATGATTGCGGTCTATTTAATCGGCCTGCATCTCGCCCAAGTCAACGGTCAACTTTCTGATTCGGAAGTTGAAGGTTTTTATAACGAACTTCTCGAACTTCCAGGAAAAATTGAACAAATTTTAGAAACTGTAGAGCCGCTACGTGCGCTTACTAGAAGTTTTGCGCAAAACAATATTGTTTTATTCCTAGGCAGAAATATTGGATATCCAGTTGCACTTGAAGGTGCGCTTAAACTCAAAGAGCTTGCTTACATTCATGCCGAAGGTTTCGCAGGTGGTGAACTAAAACATGGTCCAATCGCATTAATTGATCAAGGAACTCCGGTAATCGCAATTTTGCCGGCCGGCCACGAGCATGCTTTAGATGAAAAGATGCTGAGCAATATTCAAGAAGTAAAAGCCCGCGGTGCTCGAGTTATTGTCATCGCCGAAGAAGGTGCGCATGTAGAAGGCGCTGAACACATCATCCGCATTCCAGTAGTTCCAGCGCTTTTTCAACCAGTACTAGCTACCGTGCCTTTGCAGGTTTTTGCTTATGAAATGGCGGTTGCTCGTGGAAATGACGTTGATCAACCAAGAAACTTGGCTAAATCAGTAACGGTTGAATAATGAACGAATTAATTCAAAATCGCCGTAAGCAAATGGACCGGGCACTTCGTTGGGCGGTTGTTTTATTTGCTGGCTTTCTACTCGTAACTCAGCAAGTGCTTAGTTATGGACCACTAGTTGAATATGACAAAAAAATAAATAGTGACCCTAAGCCACAGTTTGATGGCTTTGCAGGTTTTCTTCTTCGCCGTTTAGATGACCTTGGTCTTCGCTGGTTGACTGCCACCGTCCTTCTACTTGCCGCAGTATTTATTGCATATAAATTTAAAACTTGGCGCCCACTCAATCTTGCTTTTCTTTCTTTGATTTTGCTCAACCTAGTAGTGGGAACTTTCAAATTATTTTTAGGAAGAACTAAACCGCGCGATGGTTTTGATTTATTGCACGTAGGTGGAATGTCATACCCCAGTGGGCACGCATCGAATGCCGTTTTATCTTGGGGAATTTTGGCCTATTTGATTTATAGATATGCAAAAGTAGATAGATATCAAGGACGTCTTGCGAGTGCAGGTGTGGCTTTAATCAGTTTGACGGTTTGCGTCGTATCACTTATTCGGCATACACATTGGTTCAGCGATCTCTTAGGTGGCGTTTTTATTGGTAGTGCTTTGCTGGTCGCAGTAATTGCAGTTGACCGCTACGTTCCATCAAAGAGCCAACTGCACTAGACTCAAAGCCATGATTGATGGAATCGGCATTGATGTCGTTGATATCGAGCGATTCAAAGCATCACTAGAACGCACCCCAGGTTTGTTAAACAAGATTTTTACTGAAAATGAACGCACTAAACCAATGAGCTCACTCGCTGCCAGATTCGCTGCCAAAGAAGCGCTAGCTAAGGCGCTCAGTGCAGGAACCGCCTTGGCTTGGCATGATGCCGAAGTTATCAACCATGAAAACGGAAAACCAGCTTTTCTATTCCGTGGTGACATTGCCGATTTAGTAGACGGTGCAGAAGTCCATTTGTCTTTATCCCACGATGCAGGAATCGCATCGGCAATGGTGATTGTCGAGCGTAAGTAATGCAACATCGCGCAGAAGCTCGTATTGATTTAAACGCTTTAGCAAGCAATATTTCATTTTTGAAAACCAAGTCCGGCGTTGATTTATTAGCAGTTGTTAAAGCAGATGCTTATGGACATGGTCTAGTCGAAACCGGGCTAGCGGCCGAAAAGAGCGGGGCCGATTGGCTGGGAGTTGCACTTCTTGAAGAAGCAATCACTTTGCGCACCCATGGAGTCCGAATTCCAATTCTTGCTTGGCTGGTTCCACCAGGATCAGATTTTAATTTAGCCGCCCAGCATGACATTGATATTGCGGTCGCTTCGCTTAAAGCATTGGATGAGATTTCAAAAATAGCTAACAAGCCACGGATTCATATTGAAATAGATACAGGAATGACGCGAGGCGGTTTCTTAGATCAATGGCAAGATTTGTTAAAAGCAGACTTTTCTCAAGTAGAAGTCATCGGATTATTCTCACATTTCGCCCGAGCCGATGAGCCAGGCCAAAAACAAAACTTAGATCAACTTGAGCAGTTCAAGAAAGCAATAAATGATTTGGCAGCAGCCGGGATAAATCCGCCAATCAAACATCTTTCAAACTCTGCAGCAACTTTTGCTGACCCAGTATCAACATTTGACTTAGTGCGCACGGGAATTTCCATGTATGGATTAACGCCAGATATTAAAACTATGGGTGATAGTAAATCGCTTTCACTAAAACCTGTCATGCAGTTGCGGGCAAAATTACATCTTGTTAAGGATGTTCCAGCTGGATCTGCAGTCGGATATGGCGCAACAGCCATCACTTCTTCGCCAACTAAGTTAGGCGTAGTAGCTATGGGTTATGCCGACGGAATTCCCCGAATTGCCCAGGGTGCTGGAGTTTTTATTGATGGCAAACGTGCGCCGATTATTGGACGAGTTTCTATGGACCAATTTGTTGTTGATTTGGGGGCGCAATCAACTGCACAATCTGGTGATTGGGTCGTTGTTTTCGGTGATGGCTCGCATGGGGAATACACCGCAGATGACTGGGGCAGTGCATCGTTATCAATTAATTATGAAATCGTGACAAGAATCGGCCCGCGAGTGCCTAGAATCTATGCACCTCATGTCTACTAATAACGCAGCGCTGCGAGTCGAAGGTGTCAATATCTCCTTCGGCGGCCTTCGTGCTCTCAATGATGTTTATCTTGAGATTGGCAAAAATGAAGTTGTTGGATTAATCGGTCCAAATGGTGCGGGTAAGACAACTTTGTTTAACGCACTGTGCGGTTTAGTAAAACCCGATTCTGGAAAATTCTTTTTAGATGGTCAAGAACAGGATTTCCCACATACGGCGCAATTAGTTGATTTAGGTATTGCGCGTACTTTGCAAGGTGTAGGCCTATTTGGTGATCTAACTGTTCTTGAAAATGTCATGGTTGGTGCACAGCACTTAGCAACTTCAGGTTTGATTTCTGCTGCGCTGGGCAGAAGCGGCAAAGACGAAAAAGAGATTCGCAGAAAATCGCGCGCAGCGCTTGAAAAAGTTTATGCAGGTGGATTAGCCAATCGTCGGGCAGATACTTTGTCTTACCCAGACACAAAACGCGTAGCGATTGCACGCGCACTTGTTAGTGAGCCAAAGATTTTGATGTTAGACGAACCTGCAGGTGGATTAGGGGCACAAGATATTGAATGGATGAATCTTCTCATTCGAAACTTAAGTGCAACGATGTCAATTTTACTTGTCGAACACCACATGGATGTCGTGATGTCGGTATGTAGCAAACTCTATGTTTTAAATTTTGGTGAAGTAATTGCCAGCGGAAGCGCCGAGACAGTTCGACGAGATCCTGCAGTCATGGCCGCATATCTTGGAACTGGTGTTTAAATGACACTTACGGTTTCGAATTTAACGGTCCACCATGGAGCTATTTGTGCAGTCAACCAAGTTTCCCTGACTGTGCCAGCTGGCAAGTTAGCGGCAATTATTGGTTCTAATGGTGCGGGAAAAACAACCCTACTTCGCACACTTTCAGGCCTTAAGCATCCAACCCAGGGCGAAATTTCCTGGAACGGCGAAAACATTGTTGGAACTAAACCTGAAATGTTAGTTCGCCGTGGGATTTCTCATGTGGGTGAAGGCAAATCTGTAGTGCCAGAACTTACAGTTAAGGAAAATCTTGAGCTCGGAGCAATTTGGCGCCGCAATAATCAGGAATCAAAAGAATCTATTGAAAACGTTGTTTCAATTTTTCCACGTTTGGGCGAACGCATAAATCAGCGATCCGATACGTTATCTGGTGGAGAACGTCAGATGCTGGCAATTGGGCGCGCAATTATGTCTAAGCCACAACTGCTCTTGCTTGATGAACCTTCACTTGGATTAGCACCACTAGTTGTCGAGCAGATTTTTCAAACAATTCGCGACCTCACTAATTCCATGAATTTAACGGTTTTACTCGTAGAGCAAAACGCTATGGGTGCATTAAAAATTGCCGACCTTGGCATTGTCTTGAATTTAGGTTCCGTGGCTGTTGCAGGTAGTGCATCAGCTTTAATTGATGATCCTGCAGTGCGTTCTGCATACTTGGGGTACTAATAATGGATTTCCTAAACACGCTACTCATCGGAATTACCGCAGGATCTATTTATTCATTGATGGCAATCTCAATGGTGCTTGTATGGCGTAGTACTCGTGTAGTTAATTTTGCTCAAGCCGGAATGGCCTTGTTATCTACGTATTTTGGTTTTGAAGCCGTTACAAAGTTAGGTTCTTTCTGGATAGCGCTGCCCGTTGCAATGCTTGGTGGCGCTTTGGTGGCCGCACTAGTTGAAATGATTTTGATTAGGTTGCTTGTAAAACACAGTTCTTCGGGTCCGATTGCAGGAGTTGCTCCCATCATCGCAACTCTTGGTTTGCTTGGTGTAATTCGTGCATCTGCATCGATGATCTGGGGTGGCCAAGATGTCCGTATCGTTGGTCCAGTTTCAAATGATGGCTTCACAATTAATGGAACAACTTTGGTCTTTTCGCCCCTTAAATTGCTGATTTTGGTAACAGTGTTGGTGCTTATGCTGATTTTGTCGCTTGTCTTTCAAAAGACAAATATCGGTTTAGCTTTACGCGCATCTGCTTATTCGCCAGAAATTGCGCGCCTATCCGGAATTAAAGTTGATTGGGTTCGCACCCTTGGTTGGGCATTAGCAGGTGCGGCGGGAGCAGTTGCTGGAATGTTTCAAACTGTTAATGGAAATGGAACTTTGTCGCCAGATTCAATCGAGTTTTCATTGCTATTGGTTTCAGGTTTTATCGCTGCAGTAATTGGCGGGTTAGATAGTTTGATCGGCGCCGTAATAGGTGGTTTAGTTCTTGGCTTAATGATTTCATTTGTTTTAATGTATATAAGTAGTGGTCTGTTTTTCATCGCACCATTTGTGATTTTACTTCTAGTTTTATTTATAAGACCTCAAGGAATTTTCGGCGCAAAGGCGGCCCGACGTGCATAAAAAACAATCGCGCGACTTACTCCTCTTTATTCTGGGCGGTGTCGTTCTATATTTCTTAAGCGGAATGGTTGATGAATTACGCGTTTACCAAGGTGCATCAATTGCGGTCTATGTAATCGCAATATCGTCAATTATTTTGCTCACTGGATATTCTGGACAAGTATCACTTGGCCACGGAGCATTGATGGCAGTTGGCGCATATGCCGCTGCGGTTGCACGGATTGAATTACAAGCGCCAATTATTTTATGTTTTGTAATTGCAGTTCTCGCTGCAGCAATCGGTGGAGCACTTCTAGGCGCAGCAGCTGCGCGTTTATCAGGACCATATTTAGCTGGTACAACATTGGCACTTGCAATCGGTCTTCCATCGCTTGCAAATCAATTCTCAGTTTTAGGTGGCGAACAAGGTTTACTTTTTGATGTCGGGTTTCCACCGCTTTCACTTGGTGAAGAGTTCACACAATATAAATGGTTTTTCTGGATCGCAGCTTTAGCTGCACTCATTTCTATGTGGGCAGTAAAAAACATTTTGAGTTCTAGATATGGACGCACGTGGCGCGCGATTCGTGGCAATGAGGTCGCCGCCCAGCTTTCAGGAATCAATATCGCCCGCTCCAAGATCTTGGCCTTCACCATTAGCGCTGGAATCGCTGGATTGGCCGGAGCCCTGCTTTCTATGACCATCGGAACGGTCTCCCCGAGCGCATTTCCCCTGGCACTCTCATTTTCTTTGCTGACAGGCGCGGTCTTATCTGGCATAACCACCCTCGGAGGGGCAATGATTGGGGCAGTGGTCTTGGTCGCTATTCCAGAGGTCGCCGATGCGGTTGCAAATCGAATTGGCAGTTCTGAACGAGTGACTACAAACTTGCCGGGCTTTTTGGTGAGCGCGCTACTGATTTTAACTGTGCTATTTGTTCCAAATGGCCCAGTTGAACAGCATCGTGCTCGCAAAGCTAAGAAAAAGAATTACCTCTCGTAATAACCCTCGATGGAAGGAAACACATGAAAGCAATGAATCGCCGGAAACTGATTACAGTTTCAGCGGTAATTGCCGCACTGAGCTTGGCTGTAACAGCAGTCCCAGCACAAGCGGCTGAAGTGGGAGTCTCGTCAAGAGAAATCAAACTCGGAATGACTCTCCCAATGACAGGCACAGCATCACTTGGTTACAACAAGATTCCAGGTGCAGCAAAGGCGTACTTCGAATATCTCAATGCAAATGGTGGAATCAATGGCCGCAAGGTCACACTCGTTGTTAAAGATGATCGTTATGTACCAACTGAAGCAGTAGCAAAGACAAATGAACTTATTCTAAAAGATAAGGTCATGGCGCTTCTTGCTCCGCTAGGAACAGCAAATGTAAAGGCTGTTGCAGCATCAGTTAACCCAGCTCGCCGCGGAGTCCCTGTTCTATTCGTCAACACTGGATTCAGCGGATTTGCTGATGCAAAGAAATATCCAACTACTTACACAGTTTTGCCTTCATACATTATGGAAGCAAAGATTATGGGTCAGTACATCAAGGATAACTTTGAAGGTAAAAAAATTGGTCTTCTATACCAGGATGACGACTTCGGTTCAGATGCGCTCGCAGGATTTAAGACTGCTGGAGTTAACTTCGCAGTCAAGGTTCCATATGCATCAGGTTCACAAGGTGCTGCAGCTGCAGCGGGTTGGATTACAAAGTTCAAGGCTGCTGAAGCCGATGTTGTAATTCTCTTTGGTGTATCTAGTGCTACATCTGCAATGCTCGGCGTTGCCGCCCAGTTGAAGTACGCACCACAGTGGATGCTTGGTTCAGTTGGTGGAGATGCCACAACAATCAAACTTACTGGTGTTCCAGCCGGCGTTCTTTATAACGCAATTGGTTTCTCACCGGTTCCTGCAACTACAGATATGAAAGATGAGTACGTAAAGTTCTTCTCCGATATCTATGCAAAGGCAGTACCAGGATCAACTTTTGATCTCAACGTATTGCTTGGAATGAATACAGCATTTATGGCTGCGCAAGCCCTTAAGGCTGCTGGTCCAAATCCAACACGCAAGTCATTGATGGCAGCAATTGATAGCAAGGGTTCAACTTTTGCGAACTCAGCACTAGTTCCTGCTGGTTACTCAAAGACAAGCCACGTTGGCCTTACTGGTTACTGGGTTGGAAAGTACTCACCAACTGGTGACCTTTCTCCAATTGGTGGCTCATATGTCACTTACACAACTGATTCAGGTGCTGGCGCCGTTGTTAAGTCAAAATATGTTCGTCCAGCAATGCCTGCG